>CAZMTY010000023.1:0-29424 GCA_964569595.1 uncultured Muribaculaceae bacterium | reverse complement strand
ATATGACAAACTCCCGTCATCCAGTTATGATTGGGCAGTATTTGCTTTTTTTGACCTGACAGGTCCCGTTGAAAAGATTTTTGTACCTTATTCTGCGTATCTAAAGGTAATGAAACCGATTGGGGGGATGTTATATTTCGATAAATCTGTCAATTATCGTCATTATAAAGATTTTTATGGCGATATACATTATGGCAGTGTATGTCAGGAGGTGGAAGTAAATCCTGCCTTGCTCTGTTTTGAATTTGAGGCAAAATGCGACAAAATCGATTTGATGCCGTTTTTCAAAATTGTCCTGACTGACAAAAGCACAGTGATTCACAGTGAGATATGCCGCCTTTGCGACGTAGAGGGGACTAATCGCATAATTGCTTTTTGCCAACTCTCCAACGAAAATAAAAGGTGGTCAGGTTATGGCGAAATTACTGCTTCTTTGCAGGTGTTTGACCGGACAATCGCAAGTTACCGGTTCCTGACCACTAAAACGGAAAAGGGGGAGATGCGATTCTAAAGGGAGTCTGGACGGCCCGGTCTTTTGAAGAAAAACATTTGAGGGTGGCCCAAGTGCTTTTGAATTCACCACCTTACGGGCCACCCTCTCAAACTACAAGGCTAAAAGAAGACCTTTTCCCGAAACCCGGAATCAGCTCCAGCCGGGATTCTGGGTCAGGAGCCCGGGGTTAAGCTGTACCTGATCGTACGGCAGGGGGAAGAGCAATTCATACTCGCTGATAGTGGGTCCGTCACCGTACTCATATTGCAGTATGGTATCGTGAAGGTCCGGCGCATTCACCCTGTTATAGAAATCAGTCATGACCTCAATGGTTTTCCCGGTACGCAGAAGGTCGAACCACCTGTGTCCTTCCATACAGAGTTCCAGCTGTCTCTCGTCGGCTATGGCCCGGGCCACAGATTCGGCATCAAGGTTTACGCTTGTCCCCACACCGGCACGGTCCCTCACCCTCTGGAGCATACCCACCGCGTCATTCAGATTTCCTTCTGCGGCCAGGCACTCGGCATATTTGAGCAGAATGTCGGAATAGCGGCTCACTATCGTCTTGCACCCGCTGTCGGGAGTACCCGATATGCCGTCGGCCACGTTCTGGTAGTCAAAATATTTAAGAGTCATGGGAATAGTGCAGCCGTAATCGGGAGACGATATTCCCGTGTAGATTACGGAACGCCGCTTGTCGTCCGCATCATACTTTGCCTCCAGTTCGTGGGTCATCATAAGGATATTGACTCCGTAAATCTGGCTCTCGCCGTTGCCTTCGGGGTCAACATACTGCCCCTGGATATTGCCGAGTGAAGCGGAACCGAGGTAGTTGCTCATGGAAGGAGTCTGGTTATGCGCATACTGTATGCAGAAAATCACCTCCTTGTTGTTGGAGTTGTTTGCATCGAAAATCGAAGCGTAGTCATCAAGCAGGCCGAGTTCCGAGCCCTCGAGGGCAATTATCTCCTCAAAATAGCCCTTGGCCGTTGCATATTCTCCGAGGGTAAGATACACATCCCCGAGTATGGCGCGGGCGGCAACAGCACTTGCACGCCCCTTGTCCGTACTGCCCCAGAAGTCCGGCAGCAAGGATTCGGCAGTCTCAAGATCAGCAATAATCTGCTGATAGACCGCCTCCTCCGTTTCACGCCCGTACTCGAATACTGTCATGTAGTCCTTAATGTCCTCAAGCACGAGAGGCACCCCTCCCCATACTCTCACCATGACATAATAGACATAGCCCCTCAAGAAACTGGCCTGGCCGACTATGTTATCGTATTCTTCATCGTCAGTGAATCCCTCCATGGCTTCGAGGACGAGGCAGCAACGGTTCACAATCTGATAGCAGGCGTACCACAGGTTGCTTATTACACCGTTCTGGGAATCGACCGCCGACTCGTGCAGGGTAATGTGGTCTGAAGAATTGTTGAGTTTGTAATCGTAGGCATTGTCGGTAGGAAGGTCCCCTATATAGACAAGGCTGTTGCCGAAGTCATCGCGCAAGCCGGCATAGGCCGCATTGAGTACGCTCTCTATCTCGGAAACGTCCCTCATGTAATTGTCGGACGACATTTCGTCTGTCGGATAGAGGTCGAAGAATGCCTCACTGCAGGAAACTGCCGATATGGCTGCGGCAGCGAGGATGATGATATATTTTTTCATTTTCATATTTCTACAGAATTAGAGTCCGCAAGTCAGAATGTAAGGTTGAGTCCGACTGTCACAGTGCGGACGGCAGGATAGTTTCCGCTGTCCGTGCCGCCTGTCGCCCCGCCCATTCCACCGGCTTCGACAGAATATCCGGGATACTCGTCAAAGGAGAAGAGATTCTGGCCGTTAAGACTGACCCTCAAAGAGTTAAGGCCAATCTTCGAACATATTCTCGAAGGCACGTTGTAACCCAGGGAAACGCTGCGTATCTTCAGATAATCGGATTTGAACAGATAGCGTGTCTGGCTGAGCAGGGCGAGCGTCACATTGGAAGAACCTGCACCCTGTGATATGCCGTCGCCCGGTTCACTCGGACTGCGCCAACGGTTGCGGGCATAGATGGCGTATGAATTTTCCATGTGACGGTTAAGTCCGGCAGCGTAGCCATAACCCCAGTAGATGAGTCCGCCGTACTGTCCGTCAAGGGTCAGGGAGAGATCCCAGTTCCTGTAGCTGAAGGTGTTGATCCACCCCGCATTGAACTTGGGCATATTGTTGCCCACATAGACCATATCATCCACCGTAATGTCGCCGGAACCGTCAATATCCTTGAACTTGAGGTCACCGGGCTGCCCCATGCCGTTGTATTTGGGCGATGAAGCCACATCAGCGTCGTCAATGAACACCCCGTCGTTGACGTACAGATAGATATCACCTAACGGACGGCCGACATAATTGCGCAACATTCCGTCTACAGAGCCATAATAGTCATTGCCCGTGGACAGGGAGAGCAACTTGTTCCTGTTGAAAGAGATGTTGAACATCGAAAGCCAGGTGAAATCGCTGTTGTCTATTATGGGGGCGGAAACTTGGATCTCGACACCCCTGTTGCGTATGTTTCCGGCGTTCATGGTGACTTCTCCGCTCTTTCCGTTAAGGTTGGGAATGGAGGCCGAAAGGACCACATCGCTGACGCGGTTATACCAGTCAACAGTTATAGAAAGCCTGTTGAACAGTCCGATGTCAATTCCGAGGTCTACCTGACGGTTGGTCTCCCACCCCAGACTGGGATTGGAATAGCCCCCGGGATAGTAGCCCTTTACCGTAGACATATTGGTTCCCTCTCCGAAGATGTAGTCTATGGTACTGAGTGTGGAGGTCCAGACATAGTAGTCGCCTATGTTGTCGTTGCCCGTGACTCCGTAACTGGCCCTTAATTTGGCCACGTTGAGCCAGTTCAGGTCCTGCATGAAACTTTCTTCGGCGATATTCCACGCACCGGAGACAGACCAGAATATACCTGCCCTGTTATCCGGACCGAACTTGGAGGAGCGGTCACGGCGAATGGAGGCGGAGAGTATGTACTTCCCGAGATAGTCGTAGTTGAGTCGGGCAAATAACGCATCGAAGGCATACTCGGAGAATGATGAAGACCCGTCCCAGATATAAGCCCCGTTGACATTCTGTATCAGCGTATTGCCATAGGCTACGGGATAATCGCTGCTGGTCCTGTCATCCTGCTGCACCGAATATCCGCTGTTGTACGCGACATCATAACCGAGCAGGGCCACGATATTGTGGTTTCCGAAGGCCCTGGTGTAGGTCGCGGTGGAAGACCAGTACCAGTTGTAGTTGAATCCGGATTGTCTGTAGGCGTCAATTGCGGAAAGATTGGGGGTCGACTTGTTGCCCGTACGCGATGAACCCGGACTATAGGCCGAACGGTAGTACTCGTTCTTTTGGCTGGTGGTCGTCACGTTGATTTCCGTATTGAGCACAAGTCCCTTCAGCGGAGACACTCTCAGGAATGCCCGTGAAAGGGTCTTGAATATCTCATAGTCATCGTTGATTTCCAACAGCTTGCTCAGAGGGTTTGTCAGCTCCGAATTGAAGTCCGTATTCTCGGTATGCTGCATGATTTGAAAATAGTCTCCATTGGAAGTCCAGGGGCCGAAAATGGGCGGATAGGTGAGGGCCTCAGTAACCGTTCCCGCCGTAACCGAGGTATTGCCGCCCGCGGTATTCTGAACCCTCTGCTTTGTATAAGTCGGGGTAATACTCAGTCCTACGGTTACATAGTCATTAACATCAATTTCAATGTCGCTCTTTGCGCCCAACTTGCGGTAGAAGGAGTTCTGGACTATACCTTCCTGGGACTGGTACTGTCCGGATACGGAATAACGCACCCTGTCACTGGACCCGCGTACCGACACGTTGTAGCGCTGGTAAGGGGCTGTACGGAAGAACACATCCCTCTGCCAGTCGGTAACCACCCACTGTGAAGGGTCGTCGAGCAGTGCAAGTTCAGACATCCCGTTGGCCGCCCTGGCATCCTTGACCATCAGCGCAAATTCTTCTGCGTTGAGCACGTCAATATAGCGCTGGGGCTGCTGGATTCCTCCCTGGGCACTGAAAGAAATCACGGGTTTGCCGCTCTGGCTTCTTTTTGTGGTAACGAGGATGACTCCGTTGCCGGCACGCGAACCGTAGATAGCAGCCGACGCAGCGTCCTTGAGGATACTGATACTCTCTATGTCTTCTGCCGCAAGGCTTGAAAACAGTGAAGCATCATTCGTAGGGAATCCGTCGATAACATAGAGGGGGTCGCTTGAGGCGGTAAGTGAGCCTGAACCCCTGATACGCATAGACACCTCCGCTCCGGGCTGGCCTGTACTCTGGACCACATAAAGTCCGGGGAGCTGTCCGTAGAGAGATTCGCCGATAGAACCTACCGGCATCTTTTCCAGGTTGTCGGTCCTGACCGAAGACACGGCTGTACTGACCGAACGTTTGGGCAGATTTCCGTAGCCAATGACTACGGTCTCGTCAAGCATAGTGGAATCCTCCCTCAGGGTGATGTTGTAAACAGTCTGCCCGGGGACAAGCTGCACGGTAACAGTCTCGTAGCCCAAGCAGGAAACCACCAGTGCCGCCCCGGCAGGAACCGACATGGAGAATGTCCCGTCAACCCCGGTAATGACACCATAGTCCGTACCCTCGACCACAACACCTGCACCAATTACCGGAAGGCCGGAAGAATCCGACACGGTACCGGAAATATTATCCTGAGCGTGTGAAAGCGCACAGAAACCGAGAAGTCCAAACATGATTAGAATCTTCCCGACAAAGGAAAACATCGGATGATTTTTCATGTGTTAAAATAATGTGGTTGTACTTGAAAATTAACACTTTAATCACTCCATTCCTATCTTTCGGCAAAATATTTTTTGTTCATTTCGGACTTGGCCCGTTGACTGGCAACGGTTATATATACCGCTGATTTACTGTAGTTTAACTATTTCACGGACAGTTGAAATCAGACCAAGGCATGCACAACTTCACCGAAGACTTCACGAAAACCTACAACAGTTGCAGAAAAGTTACAGGAAATCGGGGGGATGTTTCTGATTCGGTGACATAAAGTTCAATCACGACCTCAAGCGTTTCCTCCTCAAGTCAAACAGAAAAGTCCGGCTTGAGCTCGACCTCGCTGCGCACGCGCACAGGCTCGGGAAGTACCCGGCGCTTTCCTTTCAAGCCGGATATATCGAAAATCGGCTGCAATTTTTCAAGTTGCAACCGAATATCTATTTTGTCTGGAAAAGACGAAAGGAGAGGTAAGCTCGCTATTTTACAGGCTTGCCGTATTTCATGGGAACTCCCTTGGATGACTCGGCAGGCACTCCGTCGATGGTCTCCTTCTCCATGAACTCGATTCTCGTGCCGTCGCAGTCATAGTAGTTGATTTGACGCTTGCGGTTGATGCCCGGCGCCGGCTCGGTGTATCTGCATCCCTGCGGCAGCGGTCGTGAGTCGAGGATGTCCTTGGTAGCGAAAATGTCGTTCACGGTCAGGCAGATGTGGTTCATGCTGCCCTTCTTGTCGTGGGACGGCTCCTCCTCGTAGAGCATCAGCTCTATGGTCTGGTCGCAGTCGGGGGCCTTCATGTGTACCCACTTCACTTTTGCCGGATCGGGGCCTCCTCGCCAAAGTTCGGTAAAGCCGAGAATGTCGCCGTAGAAGTCCATGGCCTTGTCAAGGTCGGGGCACTGTATTCCCACGTGGCTCATGGTGGCGGTAATGCGGCTCTCAGGCATGGCCTTGCCGTAGTTGGCTACGGTCTCGCCGCCCTCGTCGTACTGTACTATCTCGCAAATCACTCCGTTGGGGTCTTCTACGAAGTAGTTGTAGTTGCCTGTCTTGCCCTTGGGTGTGTGGTCCGGAACGCTCACGCCTTTGGATTTGAGGTAGAGCCTCATCGCTTCGGCGTCATCTGTCTCTATGGCAAAATGGTAGAATCTGGGAGCACCCTCTTCCCTCTCGGGAAAGATTTCCACGTATTGCCTGTCGTTGATCTTGAAGCTTGTGAGGTTGATGCTGCCGTCGTCCTTGTAGACGGTCATGGGATTCTCATACCCGAAGAAGTCCCTGTATAGGGCACAGGTATTCTCGAAGTCAGAGGTAAAGAAAGCCGCGTGGGCAACTCCGATGATTTTAGGCCTTTCATATTCCTTCTGCCCGCAACTGCTGACGCAGTACGATGTCAATGCGGCTGCCATTGTCAGCAAAAAAAGTTTGCGCAATCTCATTTTATGCTATCGTGTTTGTTTGTTGCTCATGTCGATTATCCAGATGTTCCTGAACTGGTAGGCTGTTCCGTGCTCCTGCAGGTAAATGGGGCCTTCGGAGATTTCGGCTCTCCGCCCAACGGCTCCTTTAAGTTTCTCGATTTCTGCATCCTTGTACACTTCATGCCCGTTGAGGCTCATGGAGACAGTGGCGTTGGAGGTTTTATTGCCCTCAGCATCGAACTTGGCGGAGCGGAACTCTATGTCCATAGTCTGCCATACGAGGGGCGGAAGCGACCAGTTGTATTCCGGGTCGGGATATGCCGGCTCCGACACGTTGCCGAAGGCGCCGCAGCTCGCGCCGCTTTCCTGGCTGAAGCCATCCTTGATGTTGAGTTCGTAGGAACTCAGCAGGTATACTCCTCCGTTGGTGGCCTTGTTCTCGGGAACGCGGAATTCCACGTGGAGAAAAAAGTCGCTGTAGTTCTTCTTAGTGATTATTGACCCGTTTGCGCCTGTTCTCGGAACAAGCTCTATCCTGCCGCCGGGTGCCACGACCGCACTCTCGGAGGCTTCTCCGCTGCCTTCGGTCCAGGCCTTCGGCTCGAGTTTCAGCCATTGGTCGAGGGTGCTGCCGTCGAAGAGCACTTCCGCGCCCTCCGGAGGCGCCATGCCCAAGGTGGGAGACTTGCGTTCAAGGCGCTTGCCGTGGAATACGGTCTTGCCCTCGCGGGAGATGGTGAAAGTCTTGCCGTCGGTCCTGGCCCTCCAGTGGCCGGGAGCCATGAATGAAGCAGTGTTGCCGCTCTTCTTGAAGCAGTCCACGGTAACTTCCGGCACGGCGTTGATGAAGGCTTCCGAATAGAGCGAAGCCCTGTACATGCCGCTGTCATTGTCCAACCAGATTTTCGCATATTTCCCGCTCTTGTCGTCAAGCCATTCGGAAATGAAAGTATTGCGGGTGTCGGGGCAGTTCTCGTTGTGTCCGAGATCCAGGATGCGTATGTTCCTGTAACGTATCTGACAAGGCTTTTCCGAATCTGTCGCGTGTACCTGCAGTGCTATGAAGCCTTCAGGGATGGCATAGTCCACAAGCCGCACGGCGGGAACTCCGTTTATCCACGTGCAGATCCTGTCGCCCACGGCCTCGACACGTGCCTTGTTCCAACTTCCCGGCAGGAAAGCATCGCGGGCTTCGGGGGATTCGGTCAGGTCAGCTATCCACTCACGCAGCTTTTCCTCGTACACGCCGCCGGTCCAGCTTCTCGGCCGGGTTCCGGGCGCGACAGGCTTGCCGTCTTTGTCGAGGTTGGCCGGGCTGCCTTCGTACATGGTGGTTCTGTCGGGGTCTATTTCATATTGGTATCCGCGGACGAGTCCGTCCATGAACACTGAGCGGAACTGCACGCCACTATTCAACTCGGGGTCCACCTTGAACTCGAATTCGAGGACGAAGTCGCCAAAGGTCCGTTCCGTGCACAGGAAGCTGTTGGGGGTGCCTTCGACAGTCGTGCCCACTATTTCTCCGTCCCTTGCTTCGAAAAGGGCCTTGCCGCCGCGCTGGATCCAGCCGCTGAGATCGTTTCCGTTGAAAAGCTCTTCCCACCGGGCATCCTGTCCGAATGCCTGTATGCAGGTAGCTGCAAGGACCGCGGCGAATAAAAATTTTCTCGTCATGGCAATAATCGGGTGTCTATAAAAGCGTGTGTTGTGTGTTATCTTGCGTGTGGCACAAAATTAAGACTATTATTTTAAAATAACAACACAAATTTGGATATTCAGAATATTTGTTATCTTTGCGTGCGAGAAGTGTGTTTGCGTGCACATGAAACATAAACTTAATAACACTTTAGCATGAAACCCGATTCAATTAACCATTATCCACCTTTAATCGGCAAGACAGTGATGTTTTTGTTGGTGTGTATGTGCGGTCTGTTGCTGCAAATATCATCCGCCACTACCTTGTCTGCCCAGTCGCGCCCGACTGTTTCCATCGAAGGTGTGGTGACTGACGGTGACACGGATCTTCCGCTTGTCGGCGTAGTGGTGTCGTCAGGCGACACGTCCACAGGCTACACGCTCACCACAAACGACGGCTCATATTTCCTGGAAGTTCCCCTAAGCGTGAAAGAACTCACTTTCACGCTTATGGGATACAAGGAGCAGAAAGTGGAAGTGGGGTCAAACAACAGGCTCAACGTCAAGATGTACCTCGACGTGCAGATGCTCGAAGAGATTGTCGTCGTGGGCTACGGCACCCAGAAGAAGAGCGACATTACCGGTGCCGTGGGTTCAGTGGGTAAGGACAGGATAGAGTCCTCGTCCGTTACTGACGTTTCGCAGATGCTCCAAGGTTCCGTGCCGGGACTTACCGTGATGACCACTGAGGCGGGCGCGAATCCCGAGGGGCAGAGCGGTCTGATGCTCATTCGGGGCAGGAATTCCATTTCCGCCAGCAACGACCCCCTCATCATCCTCGACGGCGTGCCGTACAACGGCTCGATTTCCGACATCCCTGCCATCGACGTGGCCTCAATAGAGGTATTGAAGGACGCATCGTCCGCAGCCATCTACGGTTCTCGCGGTTCCAACGGCGCCATCCTCATAACCACACGCTCCGGTGAGGAGGGCAAGACTACCATACGCTACAACGGCTACGTTTCCGTTCAGTCGGTGGCCAACTTCCCCGAGATGATGGACGGACAGTCGTATTACGATTTCAAAAAATTCTGGAGCGACGACTCGGATGATCCGGATGACTTCCTCTCCGCCACGGAACTTGCAGTGTACAACGACGGTTCATGGAAGGACTGGACCTGGAAAGACCTCATTCTCCAGACCGGCCTGAGCACGCAGCACAGCATATCCGCATCCGGCGGTACCAAGGCTGTGAAGTACAACACCTCGCTCTCTTTTCTGAACACCACCGGCATAGTGCGCAACGACCAGTACAAGAAGCTCACTTTCAGGGTGAACCTGAGCGCGGACCTCACCAGATGGCTGACTTACACCACCAACACCCAACTCTCGTGGGCCGACAACAGCGGCGCGACTCCCAAGTTCGCGGACGTGTTCAACAAGTCGCCCCTGCTGCGACCCTTCAACGAGGACGGTTCGATCAACATAACGCCCGATGCCAGCAACGAGAAGCGTTACAACCCCATCGAGTGCGACCTGTACGACGACGAAAACGTTTCGTACAGGCTCACGACCAACAACTCTCTGAGGGCTACAATCTTAAAGGGACTCACCTACACCTTGAACACCGGTGTGCAGTATTTCTACCAGTACCACAATGAGTACCAGGGCCTGAATACCGGGGCCAAGAAGAGCTACAACGGCTGGGGAAGCATGTACGACAGGCGCCGGCAGTATCTCTCCTTGGAGAACATCGTCAACTTCGACCGCGAGTTCGGCAGGCACCATCTGTTCGTTACCCTACTGTATTCGTTCGAGAATGCGTACAACCACGAGAAAACCGTCGAGGGAGAGGACTTCCCTAACGACCTCCTGTCATGGAACGGCATCCCCCAGGCCGGCAGCATCAGCTACGAGCTTGAGGAGACCGAAACCGCGCTCATTTCACAGATGGCCCGCGTAAACTATGCCTACGATAACAGGTATCTCCTTACACTGACGGTGAGACGCGACGGATATTCAGGCTTCGGTTCAAACAACAAATGGGGTGTATTCCCTTCTGTAGCCCTCGGCTGGAACATTTCCAACGAGTCTTTCTTCCAGCCTTATACCGACATCATGAACATGTTAAAGTTCCGCCTTTCTTTGGGACAGAACGGTAACCAGGCCATTTCGGCTTTCCAGACCATCTCGAGGATGACGGCTTCCGACTATCATGACGGCAGCAGCATCGCCGTGGGTTATGTTCCCAACACGCTTGGTACGCCCAGCCTTTCCTGGGAAACCACCACGGCGACCAACGCGGGTCTGGATTTCGCCTTCCTCGGCTCGAGGATTTCCGGTGAAATCAACGCCTACTACAACAAGACCGAGGACCTCCTGCTCAGTCGCAGCATATCCTCCGTGAACGGTATCGAGTCCATCTACCAGAACATAGGCACGACAGACAACCGGGGAATCGAGTTCTCCCTGACATCAGAGAACATCCGCACCCGCTACTTCTCCTGGAAGACGTCCTTCAACATAGCATGGTACAAGACCCGTATCCTCGAACTTTACGGCAACGGTCAGGACGACATCGACAACCAGTGGTTCATCGGCTATCCTATCAAGGTGAATTACGACTACTACATCATAGGCGTGTGGCAGTCTGACGAGGCCAATCTCGCAGCCAAGTATGACGCACTGCCCGGTTATGCCAAGTACGACGACCTGAACGGCAACGGCACCTACGATGCAGACGACAGACAGGTGATAGGCTCGTCCGAACCGGACTTCACATGGAGCCTGAACAACATCTTCTCCTACGGGCCCTTCGAACTCAGCATCTACATGTACGGTATGCTCGGAATGGTGAAGGCCAATCCTTTCTATGCCAAGAACATGTATATCAAGCGTGAATACTGGTCCGAGGACAACCCTATCAACACCTACTGGTCCACCGACAAGAACGCCAACCAGTACATCGCGTCAAAGAGCGTGACCCCGTCCTACTACCAGAATGCGAACTTCTGGAGAATCAAGGACATAATGCTCTCCTACTCGCTGCCCAAGAGACCCATACAGAAGATAGGCCTGTCCAATGCCAAGGTCTACTTCACCGGCAAGAACCTCTTTACCTTCACGAAGTACACCGGAATGGATCCGGAACTTGACGAGCAGAGGGCCAAGCCTCTCCAGAGAGAATTCATCTTAGGTGTCAATCTTACTTTCTGATCAAATCTACCGGCAAAATGAAAAAGGTATCAATATTAATGGTGATAGCGGCCATCCCGTTCTTCTCGGCCTGCGTCTCCGACTGGCTTGAGGAGAATCCCAAGACCGAAATGACGGCCGACCAGCTGTACACTAACGAGTCCGGTTTCGAACTGGGACTGAACGGGCTGTATGCACTGGTCCGTGGCGAGCGTGAGGGCTATGGATATACGGATTCCTTCGGGGCCACCGGCCTGCGCGCCCTCATATACATAGGGGGAACTGACAACTACGACTGCGGTGCCGGAGCTTCCGGAGAGTTCTCGGCAATCTACAAGAACTGGGCGACTGCCAACGTGGCCACCGACAAGAGCATCAAGAGCGTGTTTTCGTGGCTTTACAACGCGGTTCTTGCAGCAAACACTATAATCGGGAGGGCGGAGAACCCCGATGTGGAATGGGAAGGAGGCAAGGAGCGTATAGTGGGTGAGGCCCGTCTGCTGAGGGCCTGGGCATACAGGCATCTCACCTATCTCTGGGGCGATGTTCCCCTTGTTACCGTTGAAATCACCGGCGACACTTTCAGGACTGACTATGTGCGCAATGACGTGAGCGAGGTCAGGGCCCAAATCATAGAGGATTTGGAATATGCCGTGAAATATGTACCCTGGACTCCCTCAAAGACCGGACGCGCCGGCAAGGGAGTGGCTCTCGCTTGGCTTTCCGAGATATATCTTGCCGAGGCCGGGACAGGAACGGAGAACCTTAATATGGAATATGTTGAACTCGCCCGCCACTATGCCGACAGCTGCATCGTCAACGGCCCGTATTCGCTCATCACCGAGCGCATGGGCAGCGGAGAGGGCTGTGCCTTCATGGACCAGTTCAAGTCCGAGTATGTCAATATCGAGTCCGGAAACACCGAGGCCCTTTGGGTAATGCAGTGGGACAGGACCTCCAACGGCGGCGGCGACAATCTCATGCGCTTCTCCCTCAGGCCCAAGTTCGACACGAGCGAGAGAGTGGCCGACGGAGTGAATGTTTCCTATATGGACGAGACCCGTGGCGGACGCGGATTTGCCCGTGCCGGAGTGACCAAATGGGCTTTGCAGCTCTACGATTCGTCCAGTGACTACGAGGCAGGAATCATTGACGACAGAGGCAGCGAGCACGCAATAGCAAAGTATTACGTGATAAGCTCTTACGACGAGCTCGCGGACGATGCCATAAACGCGAAGACGGGAGTTCAATACGAGGTTGGAGACACCATCTTCATCGGCTGCTCGAAAGTGGCGAACGCAGGACTCAGGGAGAACGGCTGCATGGCCGGCTTCTCGGAACTGAAGTCCTCCGGCGACAACAACAACTGGCCGTACACACTGAAGTACAGCTACTGCGACCCCGGCTATCCCAAGAACAACGAGTCACACAACGACCAGGTGTTCATGAGGTTGGCGGAACTTTACCTGCTCAGGGCCGAGGCCTCCTTCAAGCTCGGATACACCCAGGAGGCGGCCGACGACATCAACGTGTTGCGAGAGCGCGCCCATGCCCTTCAAGTGGACGCATCGCAGATGTCCCTGGACATGATTCTGGAAGAACGTTCACGCGAACTTCTCGGCGAGGAGCAGCGCAGGTATACCTTGCGCAGGACCATGAATGCCGGAGAGTTCGTGGAATGGATTACCGCAAGGAACAGCAAGGACTCGGGCATGACGGAGAGGGATTACCTCTTCCCCATACCTCAGGATGTCCTGGATGCAAACATTTCACTGCCGATGGAGCAGAACCCCGGATTTTAATTATTAATCATACAGCAAAATGGGAAAAACAGTATTACGGGCAGGATTCATAGGGTCAGGATTCGCTGCCAGATTTCATTACAATGCCCTGCAGCATGTCTTCAGCACAGGAGTGGAGATTGCCGGAGTGTATTCAGTCACCGCTGAGGAAGCGGAACAGTTCGCCAGGGAGCGCGGCATCAAGGTCTATTCATCCATGGAAGCCCTTATCGAGGATTCCGATATACTTCATGTATGTACACCGCCAGTCACGCACGAGCCCATAGTGGTGGCTGCTCTCGAAAAGAACAAGAACGTGATAGTTGAAAAGCCGTTCACCGGATATTTCGGGGACGGAAGCGAGGATTTCAACGGCGACAGCTTCTCCCGCGCCGAGGGGCTCAGGGTGGCTCTGGAAAGTTGCCAAAGAATGCTGGATGCGGAAAAGAAGAGCAAGGGACGCATCATGTACGCCGAGAACTGGATATATGCGCCTGCCGTGCAGAAGGAGCGCGAAATCATCCAGAAGACCGGTGCGCAGGTGCTCTGGATCAATGGCGAGCAGTCCCATTCGGGTTCGCACTCTCTCGCATACGGCCAGTGGAAATTATCCGGCGGCGGTTCCCTCATAGGCAAGGGCTGCCATCCGCTCTCCGCTGCCATATATTTCAAGCATGTCGAGGGCAGGGCGCGTACCGGCTCACCCATACGTCCGGTTTCGGTTTCGGCAAGGACGCACGCGATGACGAGGATGCCGTCCTTCCGCGACGCGGGCTATCTGAAGACCCATTACAAGGATGTCGAGGACTTCGCCATCGTCCACATAGTGTTCGAGGACGGTACGGCTGCCGACCTAATAGCCAACGAACTCAGCCTCGGGGGCACGAACAACTGGATTCGCGTGAATGCCAACAACCACAGGACCCTGTGCAACATGAGCCACAACGATTCCATGGAGACCTTCACTCCCAAGGATGAGATTTACAAGGACGTGTACGTTGTAGAGAAGACCGAGACCAAGGCCGGCTGGTCGGAAATTTCTCCCGACGAGGGCTGGTTCCTCGGATATCAGCACGAACTGGACGCTTTCTATAAGGCCGCCGATACCGGATGCCACATTGAGAGCGACAGCAAACTCGCTGCAGACACCATTGCCACCATCTACTCGGCTTACCTTTCGGCTGAGCAGGGAGGCAAGGAAACTGAAGTCAAGAACCTGTAGGCAATGGAGCAGGAGATCAGGAACAATCAGAACATCCCCATGTATAAGGCCGGGGATCCCGAACAGGTCCGCAGGGAACGGGAAGAGCTGCGTGCCCTCGAAAGCAAGGGCGCCTGGGCCAAGTGCAAGTATTATTTTTCCAAGTCGGGGCCCGGTTGGATGCAGAGTGCGATGACCCTTGGAGGAGGAAGCGCGATGGCTTCGCTTTTCTCCGGGGCCTTCCTCGGCTATCAGCTGCTCTGGGTGCAGCCCGTGGCCATGCTCATCGGTATAGTGATGCTTTCGGCCCTCGCATACCAGACCCTGCACACCGGGCAGAGGCCTTTCATGGCCATGAAGACCTATATCGGAGCTCCCATGGCCTATGCCTGGGCGATATGTACCATACTGGCCACCATCATCTGGCACTTTGCCCAGTATTCGCTGGCTTCCGGCATGACACTGGACCTGATTCAGGCCTTCGGCGGCTTTGAATCGGCTCCCGGATCGGCCGCACAGACCATAATGCTGTTGGTGATAGCCTTCGCCATACTCGCGCTCGCCTGCAAGGTAGTTTGGAACTACGGCAAGGGCGGCAAGGGAATCAAGATAGTCGAGAATATCATCAAGGGCATAGTCTGGTTCATCATCATAGCCTTTGCCGTGGTTGTGGTCGTGTGCAGCGTCACCGGCGACGGAATCGACTGGGGTGCCGTCGGAAGTGGCTTCCTGCCCGTTTCCTTCGAAGGCGGCTTCCATTTCAACATTCCCGGGGACGACACCGGAATATCCATATTCATCGCATCGCTCAGCGCAGCGGTGGGCATCAACATGACCTTCCTGTACGGTTATTCCTACCTCGCGAAGGGCTGGACCAAGGATCACAAGGGTCTGGCGAACTTCGACAGAATCACGGGTATGCTCATCCCTTACACCCTCGCCACTTCACTGATGATAATCGCGGCCGGCTCCACCCTCCACACTCCGGAGTTCGTGGCTTCCGGCAATACGAACATCTCACCCATCGCGGCCTCCAGCATGCTTGAAGCTGCAGGTCTGCCTCCCATCGTCTCGCGGCTCGTGTTCGGCCTGGGCATTATCGGCATGTGCTTCAACGCAATCACCATGCACATGCTCGTCTGCGGTTTCGCGGCCTGCGAGATGTTCGGCATCCCCGCCGAGGGAAAGAAATACAAGTTGGCAACGCTCATTCCCTCAATCGGCGTTTTCGGAGCCGTACTTTGGAACTCCATCGGAACCTGGATTGCCATCCCGACTTCGGCAATCGCCCTGCTCATGCTGCCGGTTGCCTATATAGGTTTCTTCCTGCTGAACAACAACAAGAAGTACCTCAAGGACGACATGCCGCGTGGCTTGAAACGTTTCTGGTGGAACTTGGCCATGATTCTGGCAACAGGAATCACGGTAGTGAGTGCGGTATATTACATAGTTTCCAAAATCTTCTAAACACGGGACCATGATAAGAATCAGCGCATTTGCAGACGAGGCCTATCCTGCCTCCCTCGATTCGCAATTGTCCTTCCTGCAGTCTGTGGGAGTGAGATGGCTGGAAATCAGGTTTGTAGACGGCAAGAACGTTTCCGCCCTGAGCAAAAGCGAGGCACTCGAAGCAAAAAAGAAGCTCGATGATGCAGGAATAGGCATCAGCGCAGTGGCGTCTCCGATAGGGAAATATCCCCTGTCGGAGCCCTTCGCCCCGCAGCTGGAACTGATGAAGAAAGTTGCAGGTATCGCCGGCGTACTCGGGGTACGGAACATAAGGATTTTCAGTTTCTATCCGGCACCCGGCGAGGACGTGAACCGCTGCTGGGATGGTGTCGAGAGCCGGCTTGCGCAGTTCTGCGAGGTGGCCGAAGCCTGCGGCCTGTCCCTGCTCCACGAAAACGAATCCTCGATTTTCGGTCACAGCGCTGAAAACTGCGCCAGGATAGGGGAGAGATTCTTTTCCGACAACTTTGCCCTCGTGTATGACCCGGCAAACTTCGTCTGGGGTGAGGACATCACGGACAACGTGGAACGTTGCTGGCCTCTGATGAAGAAGTATGTCCGCCACATACATCTCAAGGACTGGAAACTCGGAAGCAAGAACGTCGGCTCGCTCTTCGGTGATGGTGACGGCCAGATACCGGAGCTTGTCCGGGCCGCGGTTTCGGACGGATATTCCGGCTTCATGACCCTTGAGCCGCACCTCTCGTCCGGAGCCCGGTTCGGAGGTTCCACCTCTCCGTCACAGTTCCGCGAGACCCTTGCGAGGACGAGGTCCATACTTGACAGTTACATGGTTGAATACGAATAGACGAATAGAATAGACTTGTTATGAAAAGTATCGTTTCTTTTTATGTGAAAGTTCTCGCGTTCTGTCTTTCCGCTGCTTTGCTCCTGAGCGGCTGCATTGACGGGCTGCCCGAGAAGCCGGAACTGCAGACTTCGGTTTCGGAACTGCTTTTCTCCATGTCCGGAGGAACGCAGACAATAACGTTCGAGACCAACAGGAACTGGACAGCCTCAGTGGATCCCACTTCCGTTTCCGCTGACGTGTCCTGGTGCACCGTTTCCGGGGAAAGCGGTCCCATGGGTACGAACACCATCACGGTGACGGTGGAAGGCATGGAGGGCGATTACAGGGAGGCCCTGCTGATACTCAACGCTTCGGCAGCAGGAAAGGAAATCCGTATCAGGCAGAGCGGCATTCCTCTTGTTTCCACCGGAGCGGCCGAGGAGGTGAACGAGTCCGGGGCGCTGTTGTCGGTGACCTGGCAGTACGCAGGGGAGATTTCAGTGTCTGAGGTCGGCGTGGCCCTGAGAAAGACCGGAATCGGCGGCGCTTTTGTCGATTATGCAGTGGAGACGGATGAAGAATTGGTGCCCGGCACCTATTACGTAAGGGTTTCAGATCTCAACGCTTCCACGGAATATGATGCAGTTGCCTACGTGACCACTTCCGAAGGTGACAGGTATGAGGGCGAGCAGTTGAACTTCACTACGGCCGAAACCCCCGTGAAAGTTGCCATCAGCGAAATCAAGGAAATGGGTCGCACGGTGGCCTTGGGCGGGTCACAGACCGTTGCCGACAACCTCATCATCGAGGGTACAGTGATTGCCAGCTACACCGAACCCGTCGAGGGGACGGCGACGACCAAATCAACTTCCATAGAGGAAACAAAGGTGCTGATAGTGGACGGGACCGGTAAGGATTGCGGAATTACCCTGAAGCTCGAGACTGGTACCAATGTTTATGGGCGGGGTGACAGGATTTCCGTCAGGGCAAAGGACGGAAACCTGAGCCACGTGGCTTCGGGTGCTGTTTATCTGGCGCCTTCCGCTTCCGGCATTGAGCTGCTTTCATCCGGCAATGAGGTGGTGCCCGTCACTGTAAGCCATACCGCGTTGGAGAGCTATGAGAGCATGTACGTGACCATAGAGAACACCCAGCTCATGTCGTCGTTCCAGGGTCTGGAGACCTGGTCATCGCGGTCTGTAATAACCTTCGAGGTGTCAGGCAGCGAGACTTCTTTCGACGCATTCGTGCCCGCCACTGCGGAGATAGCATCCGAAGCCCCTTCGTTCCTCAGCGGCAGCCTTTCGGGAATCGTGGTGTCCGACGATGTGTCGTCCTATCTGGTAATGGCGACTTCGAGGGAGGATGTTGCCGGTCTGACCGAAGACAGGTTCGAGTCAGTGCTCACACTGAGATTCCTCAAGCCGGTATTCTCTGGCACGCTGTACACAGGTGAGGAAATCGCCGGCAGCGTGCTCAGGATCGAGTACAGGAACGGAGATGGCTCCACAATCGAGAACGAGATTTATGCCGACGTTTCGGGCGATGCGGCAGAAGGCATCAGCGTGCAGCCCATTTCCGGAGCTGTCATCAATCCCGGCACCGGCTACATTGACCTCGTGGTTGAGGGTACGCCCACGACCGAGGGAGAGGTAATTTTCACCGTATACGGCATCGACGGTCTTGAAGACCCGGTCTGCACCGCAGAGGTGTCGCAGCCTTACGTTCCGGAAGTCGGCAATTTCGAGACCTACTGGAACATAAGTAGCCACGGCTACGCTTCTTCGCTGCCTTACACGGAGAACACGAATCCTTCAGGTGTCAGCGTTTCCGACATGGCCCTTATCGCATCGGCTGACAACATGTCCGGAACCAAGTGGTCAAATGACTGGGGCGCTATCGGATGGGATTCAAATACTTCCGTTTCCAGCCCGAGCCAGTATTATACCTTCGCCCTGACGGTGGCATCCGGCAAGACGCTCGATCTCAGCGGACTTGACCTGAATTTCAGGATCAACGGGGGCGACATAGACCTGTATGTGCAGTATTCAATTGGCTCATCGGCCTTCAACCAGGCCTATTATTCCAAACTGACTACGAGCTCATCCACTTCCATAGTCATTGGACTCGGCGCACTGGCCGACTTGACAGGAATCTCCGAGGGCGTGACAGTCACCTTCAGGATAGTGCCGGTGGGCACGAACTCCGCGACGAAGTGGGCCTTGAAAACCGGTGATAAGTCGCTCTCAATTTACGGAAATGTCGATTAGCCATACGGCGGACAATTTTGGGTTTATCAATGCGGTTGCGGGAGATCCCGGGCCTCCCGCAACTTTTTATCTATGAGGATAGGTCAAAAGTCCCGAAGGGACCGCGACCGTAGGGAGCGAGATCCTCATAGCAGGGGTGCAGGGGGGCCAGGACGTCCCCCGAAATTTCCTGTTCTGTCCTGTTATTGGACTCCGATGTAGAAGGGAAGATTGGTCTTGATTACTATATCCAGCGGCATCAGGTGCTGAACCTGTGCATCTACCTGCTTGTAGAGTATCCAGTTGATCGCAGTCTTTACGGCCTTGTAGCCCTGCTGCTCCGGCCTCTGACACAGAATTGCGGCTATGGAACCGTCCTTGATACAGCGTATATTGTTAGTGGTAAGGTCGAAGCTCACGATTTTCACATGGTCGATGCCGGCTTTCCGGAGTATGTCAGCTATTATGTAGCCACGCGAATTGGAAATGGCGAGTCCCCTGACTTTGGGGTTATCGCTTACGAAGTCGAGAAGCTGCCGTGTCGTCTCGTCCGGATTGGGCACCGAGAACAGATGTTCGGTCACGTTCCTGTTGTCCTTGCCGTTCAGGCGGAAGTAGTCGAAGAAACCCCTCCGTTTTTCGGTGGAGTTGCTCGATGCCTCGTTGCCGACTCTCTCGGGCCTGAACAGGGCAATCTCACCGTCGCAGGGTGTGAGCAGATCGGTCATCTCGCCGAGCAAATAGCCGCATGAATATTGGTCGGAAGCGAAGGAAGCCATGGGAGAAGTCCCTTCAACGGTGGCGTCCACGAACACGTAAGGTATACCTTTGGCGTCCAGGATGTCGCAGAGCTTTTTGGTTTCGGAAGTAAAGGTGGGCCCTATCACCACTGCGTCAGGGTTCTGGTCCACGATGTTCTCGAAGGCGCTCCTGCAGGAATAAATGTCGAACTGGTTATAGTAGGAATATTCGCACTCAATCTGCAAATCCGAATATTCCCGTATGCAGCGCATGATGCCGGTCCTGACCTCTCCCCAATATTCTCCGACCACAGCCGTGGGTGTGGTCACTATTATTCGGTATCTCTGTCTCTCGGGCTTCGCGGAAACTTGCGTTTTCGTTCGATAGCCCACTTTCGCGAGTACCTGCTCCACGGAGGCCCGGGAAATTTCGGAAACCCTGCCCCTGTCGTGTATGACCCTATCCACCGTGCCGACCGACACGCCTGCCATGCTCGCTATGTCCTTAATCGTTATGTGCTTTTCCATATTTATCCAGAAAGGCATTGCTGTTTAAACCCGTGCAAAAATACTTAAATAATCTCGTTTCCCAATGGATTCCAGTTCTCTGCGACCGCAAGATACATATTTTTTCTGTGTTTGCGTGCTTTTATGTGTGTTTTCTATAAAAAACGCATTAAATTGCTTTTCAAAGAATATTTTGTATCTTTGACCCTTGAAAAATTGTGTGATATAAGCATCACACGCAAAAAGTTGTACATAATAGAAAAACATGAAGACTGTGACCATTTTAGCCGGATTTGCCGTGCCTCTCCTTGTGTTCCTTGCCGCTGCGGCCAATACGCAAGCCGCGAAGAAAGACGCTTCGTCCGACAGGGGAACAGCAACGGTCTCCAAGTCTTTCAGACAGGGTAGCCTGCAGAAAGCCGTGGATGCTGCTTATGGTACCCGCTACTCGGGAATCAAGACGCTTGTCATCTCTGCAGGCACGCTTGCCGCTGAAGACTGCCGTTTCATCAGGGAGGACTTGGGCTCCCTCGAAAACCTTAGCATCGAGGGCAATGCCGCCTTCAGGAACGGCGTAATTCCCAAGAACGCATTCACGGGGATGGAATCACTTTCCAGAGTATATATCGAGAACGCCACCGAGGTCGGCGCCAAGGCTTTCAGTCTCTGCAAGAACCTCGAATATGTGGAAATGCCGGATGTGACTTTCCTCGGCGTCCAGGCCTTTGCCCAGGCGAAGGGTACTGGCGACAGCAAGTTGCAGACGGTAAAACTGCCTTCCCTGAAGGCCATGGATCCGAGGGTATTCTATTATTGTACCTCCCTGAAGGATTTGTACCTGACTTCACCTCCGGAGCCGTGCAGGCCCGAGGGCAAGGAAGGACTCTGGTTCGAGCGCGCGACCAATCTGCTCATCCATGTTCCTGACAGGGCCACGTATGATGAGTTCATGAAGGTCGGGAATTGCACCGCAATCGACTGGAGCGCACATTCTTTCGTGGCCGACAACGGCGAGTCCCTGCCGCAGACAGAGTATTCGGAGGAGTATGACGACAGTGTGTACATGCACCTGAGAGACGGTTTGCTCCCCAATTTCGACAGAACGGGCAAGGATTTCTCCGGAGAATACTACAACGGGGACTTCAAGCTGAGCCTGAACATGTACACTTTCAACATGAACATCAACGCCTGGCTCAACAAGACAAAGAACATCCCCCAGCTCAGCACGTTCGATGCCATAAAGTGGGCTTCCGAAGCGGGCTTCGATGCAGTGGACATTACATGCTACTACATCCCCGGTTACAGCAATACGGCCATGCCCACGCTGTCGGAAAAGGAAGTTCTGGGTTACGCAAAAAAAATAAAGCAACTCTGCGACAGGCTCGGCATTGAAATCAGCGGTACAGGTCTGCAGAACAATTTTGCCGACCCCAACGAAGCCAGACGCAAGACCGATGTGGAAAGGATAAAGTTCTGGATAAAGGTGGCTCACGAGATGGGTGCACCGGTAATCAGGATTTTCTCCGGCACTCCTCCAGCGGATATACGCAGGGAGGGCTGGGAGAAGATTGCGCGCGAGCGTATCGTCCCTCATATTCAGGAAGTTGCAGACTATGCCGCCGAGAATTATCCCGATGTGCGCATAGGCGTGCAGAACCACGGGGACATGCTTGCCACCGCCAACCAGGTACTCCTGCTCCTGCAATGGATAGACAGGGACAATGTGGGCATAGTGAACGATACCGGATTCTACCGCGAGTTCATGGACACCGATGCGACCGGATATGACTGGTACGGCGACATGGCGGCCATACTGCCCTATTCCAACAATTTCCAGGTCAAGAAGAAGCCGGCAGGCGCGGAGACATCCATCCCCATGGACCTTGTCCGGGTGATGACTGACATCAGAAAGAGCCCCTATCGTGGCTACATCCCAGTGGAATTGTTGTGGGTCAGCAAGGACGAAGGCTATCCCGGGAACCTTTCCACTCCTCCCTATGAGGAAACCATGGCTTTCGCGGAAAAATTGAGGCAGGCAATGGAGGAAACGAAACTGTGGCCCGACGAGGCAGCCTCCCCCCTGCTTGAATGCGACGACAAGGCAGGAGTCCTGACCATACTCGACAGAACCAGGCTCTGCACCCTCAGGGACCATGTTCCCGGAATCCGCAAGGCTGAGGATGAGAGCGGAATGCCGAGGACCGAATCCGAGTATCTTTCCGAAGGCGACAGGATAAGTGTCCTCGCGGAAGGGGTGGAGCGCATATACACGGTGAAAATAAAACGATACGAGATAGTGAACTGGGCTCTCGGGGCTTCCGGAAGCAGGATAAAGGCAAGTTCCTACAGCAAAGGCAGTTCGCCGGAGAACGCTTTCGACGGGGTCTCTACCGGGACTTCCGGGAGCGGGTGGACCGCAGACAGGTCGCAAGCCGTGACAGCCGGGAAGGAAACTTTCTGGCTGTCTGCCGATTTGGGTGAGGTCAGGGAGCTCAATTCCATAGGCGTGGCATGGGGAACAGCGGTCGGGCGCCTCAAGCAATATCTTGTAGACGGCACATACAGTGTCTACTGCACGGACGACCCTAAACTCTGGTCACGGCTTCACGGGGCATCTTCCTGCGGCCAGTCCGGACTTGATGGCTATCTCGTCCCCACCGGCTGGACCCTGCTGTATTCGCAGAACGTGAACGAGCTTCCGGACGCAAACGGGAACAAGCTGTTCATCAAGGATTTCAAGAAACCCGTCAAGGCCCGCTACGTCATGGTATCCGGCACTCTCAAGGAGCGTTCAGTGGAGATTTACGAACTCATGGCCTTCCAGAAGCTGCTGGCGAACGGTGCCGCTCCCGAGACGGAATATCCCGAATATGACCTGGCCGAAATCCGTCCCGATTGCCCCGGAATGTATCTCAAGCCTGGTTTTCCCGCATTAGTGGAACTGGGCGGGCCAGTACCCGTCTGGAAGCTGAGGGCCAAGGCCGACCTGAGTTTCGAGGCCTCGCTGACCGGTCCCTCCGGCGCAGTAATCTACACTTCCGGGGAAAAGCATGTGCGTGCAGGTGAAGTCTTTTCGCTATCTACCGGAGTGAACTGCTCCGAGGCGGGCACTTACAGGATGAATTTCCGCATATATGGGCCGGACGGAAAGACCGTGTATGAAACCGGCTGTTTCACCGCCGTGCCTGCTGCCGCATCATACGATCCCGACAATGCCTGTCCGGCCGTGTACATGGAGGATGACCGTCTCGTGTATCTTCCGGATTATCGTGGAAACGTGATAATTGACTATTCTTCGGCAGGTTATGCCGGAGGCGGCGTGGCGATTCCAAATGTTCCGGTGAAGATAGTGCTGGAGCCCTCTGACGACGGCAACGGGGATGATACGGAGAGGATACAGAAAGCGGTAAATACGATCGCCCGGGCCCCTCTGGACGAAAACGGTTTCAGGGGAGCTTTGTTGCTGAAAGCCGGAACCTTCCGCATCAGCAGGCCCGTGACGGTAGAGGCTGACGGCATCGTAATCAAGGGTGAGGGCGACGGACACGGGGACATCGCATTTCCATCACAGCCTCTCGCTCCGGACAATTGGCACGACTATACCCGCTCTGAAGCTCCCGAAAAGGGTATTACCAAGGTCGTGGCTACCTGGGTGTCAGACTCCTACAACAAGAACGAGGCCCTGTTCGATATACGCGGTTCCAAGCCGCTTGAAACCGGAAAGCCCGTGGAGATCAGGGATCAGTATGTTCCGGCCGGTTCACACAGCCTGAGGCTTGCCGATGTTTCCGCTTTCAAGGCCGGAGACCGCATAGCCATAACCCGCAATGTCGGTCCCGCATGGGCGCATGACCTCAACATGGACGAGATTACAGATGCCCCGAATATGCTTTCCGCGAACCAGTGGGTGACTGACGGCAAGCTCGAAAGTGCGTATTGTGATGTCGTGCAGGAGAGGACGGTGAAGTCGGCGGATGCCGCATCCGGCATCATAGTCCTGGAGGAAGCCATCGCGGATCCGCTCGACATGAAGTACGGAGTTTCCACTGTCGTCCTCATAGACACTTCTCCGAGGGTGAAGAACTGCGGCGTGGAAAATATGCAGTTGATTTCAAACTTCGGCAGGAAATCCACTTCGCAGAACACGGCTTTCGATGTGACGTACAAGTATTATGACGATGAATACCATGCGCAGGTCGGCGTCAGGACTATGTCGGCCGAGGATGTTTGGGTAAGGAATGTGGTTACCTACCATATAGACGTGGCGGTCAACGTGTCTTCCGGCACCATGCGTGCCACCATACAGGACATTTTCTGCCTTGAGCCCGTCAGCGGAACCGGCGGTGAGCGCAGGTACAGCTTCACGAATTCCGGAGGCTCTTTCGTGCTGAACCAGAGAAATTATGCCCGCTATACCAGGCACGGTTTCATAGTCATGGGCAATGTAATGGGTCCTAATGTCTTTCTGGATGACAGGAGCGACTGGGAGTTTGATGCCAACGAGCCGCATCTGCGCTGGTCCGCAGGCGGACTTTTCGACAACGTGAAGGGCCGCATTTATGTTCAGAACCGCTGGAGCAACGGTACTGCGCACGGCTGGGCAGGTGCCAACTACACTCTCTACAACTGCGACGGCAAGTTCATTGTCAGCCAGTCCCAGCTCGCCCCCAACTATCTTATAGGGCAGGGAAACGCGTCAGACAGGCTGCAGTTCGTAATGGATGCCACAGATCCCGGCCGCGTGCCGAATTTCAAGGCCTACGAATACAGTGTGGGCAAGCACGTCGAGCCACGGAGCCTGTATCTGCAGCAGTTGCAGGATCGCCTCGGTACGGCTGCCGTGGAAAATGCGCTTCGCAATACCGTTCCCGACCCTGTAGACGAGTCGGATGGCTTCATGGATTCCTTCGCCTTCCTTGACGGCATTTTCGTGGACGGTAAGGCCTTGGAGGGTTTTGACCGTGAAACCATGCAGTACGAATTGCCAGTGGCCCTGGATTGGACTTCACTTCCCGAGCTTACTGCAGTGGGCGAGCCCGGTACAGAGCTGTCCGTATCCAGGAACGGCGACGGGGCAGAGTTCATCGTAAGTGCCGACGGCCGGCTGTGCAGCATGTACAAAGTGCATTATGGTTTCGTTTCCAAGGAGCCAGTCTCTTCGGATGCCGGAAACAGCCAACTCGGCAACCTGACCGACGGCGATGTGACGACCTCATGGTCTCGTTCAGGTTCGCCTTATGTGCAGTTCTATCTGGGCGACACCCCTGTGACGGTAAAGTCCGTGGCCCTCGGCTATTGCCGCAACACCCAGAGCCGCAGGCAGTACTATTTCGACTTCTATGTGTCTAACGACGGATACACCTGGACCAAGGTCAGCCGTGACAACTGGCAGCAGGACAACCTCGGGAACGGCCATGTCATGGGACAGTTGGTATCACCCGGGGTTGGCAATTCGGAGACGGACTACGAGAAGTTCGAGTTCCCTGCCGGAGTCGAGGCGAGGCTGCTGAGAGTCTGCATGTACGGCTCTCGAATGGGGCAGGGCTCAAGCTCTACATCGGCCAACGCATATTGGTGCATAGACGTGGAAACCGAATAATGACTTTTGGGGAGATAGCCCCGGGGAACTTCTGAGGGGTGTAACCCGTTCATAACTTGGGCAAAGTCTCATCGCCCAAGTTGTGAATATGCTTTAGTACCAGACACCCTACCATTAAACGAAGCGGCATGGACGGCTTGCTTGTGTTCGAGTAAAGAACAGAGAACTCATTCACAAAATAAATCCAGTCGATTTTCTCCGAAAGTTGACCAGTTCATGATTCATATTGATAAAGTCGGACAGCAATGGACAGAACAGTTCCGGCACGTTTTGGTGGGGTGATTTTCCTAGCATTATTTGCAAACTTTTGTTCCCCGCAAGGGTAGCAATCAGCCTAAAGAAAAAACTCTCAATTATCTACGCATTTCCGCACCAATCGCAGAGGCACAAGATAATCGAGAGTTAGATTTCTAAACTCAAGAGTTTCTGTCCCCTCAATCCGCACTCTATGCAACAGCCGCAAACTCTGATCTTGATTCTTCCGAATATAGTGAATAACTTCAAAAGCCCAGGCGCAGGGCATACAACATACTTAAACTAGTAAAAAGCTCAATGCCACTTATTTACCCCGCACCAATCGCGCAAACCACTAAGAGCAATTAGCGTTCTTCTGTTGTGAGTATAGTACGGAGCCTCGCGAATCCAAATGTCATGAGAGAATTTGCGTAGAGAATATATCCCTAAAGTTACAGAAGAGTCGAAAGCAGTGTTAAAAGGAATATCACATGATGAATCTCCAGAGCAGTTCCAATCAGTAGCAGCTATCCCGCAGATCATGGAATCTTTGTGTAAAATATCAAGAAGGTAAACAAATAAGCCTCCACGGAGTACGCAGAGGCATAGGATTAAATCATCCTTCGGCATATAGCCTTATTGTGGTAAGATGTAGAACTTACGAGGGTAAAGTTACCCATTTCTTTTCTAACTATCAAAATTTTATTACATTTAGACTCGTCTCTAACTAATTATAAAATATGAAGAAAATTCTTGGGCTTGATTTGGGCACAAATTCTATCGGGTGGGCTATAGTCTCACGTAATGAAGATTCGACTTATACTCTTGAAGATAAAGGAGTTCACATTTTCCAAGATGGAGTCACTCACACTAAAAGTGGGGAACAACCGTCCGTTCAAAGGAGGACAGAAGCCAGGAGTTCCAGACGCCACTACTTCAGAAGAAGATTAAGGAAAATAGAACTGCTTAAGGTTCTAGTAGATAATAAATTTTGCCCCTATATTTCCCGGGAGGAACTTGCTCTTTGGAAAGAGAAGAAAATCTATCCTCTTTCTGAAGAGTTTATGAATTGGCAGAAAAGTGAAGAAGCGTCCGGAAAGAATCCGTACTATGATCGCTACCGCTGTCTTACTGAGACACTTGACTTATCAAGGCAAGAGGACAGGTATACCCTTGGCAGGGCGCTTTACCATATAGTTCAACGAAGAGGATTCAAAAGTAATAGAAAAGAAAGTACAAAGGAGAGTGAAGGAACCGTCAAAAAGAGTATAAGTGACCTTTCTGAGAATATGAAAAAAGAGAATTGCGAGTATTTGGGGGAATATTTCTTCAAATTATATTCTCAAGGAGATAAGATTCGCAATTCCTATACTTCAAGAGATGAACACTACAGAAAGGAATTTGATGCCATTTGCTCAAAACAAAATTTATCTGATGAGCTTAAGAATAGATTAGAAAGAGCTATTTTCTTCCAACGTCCCTTGAAATCCCAAAAAGGGTCTGTAGGGCTATGTACTTTTGAGAAAAATAAGGCCAGATGCCCTATATCTCATCCGAAATATGAGGAATTCCGCATGTGGACTTTTATCAACAACATAAAAATAAAGGTAAACGATGATGATCTTAGGCCTTTGAACGAAGGAGAAATAAATGAAATTTTACCCCTATTCTACAAGAAAAGCAAGTCTAATTTCAACTTTGAAGAAATAGCAAAAAAGATAGCAGGAAAAGGACGCTATAGTCACATTGAGGATAAAGACGAGAAGCCATATAAGTTCAATTTCAAAAATAATGTCTCAGTTTCCACTGCTCCTCTGACAGCCGGCTTGATATCACTCTTTGGTGAGAATTGGGAAGAAGAGATATGCAGCGTGTACACTCTTTCGGAAAATAAAAGCAAAGACGAGATTATCAACGATGTTTGGCATGCGATGTTTTCTTTCGATGATGACGAAAAATTGAAGCAATGGGCTATTGATAAACTGCAATTATCGGAAGACGAAGCGGAAAAATTTGTAAAAATAAATGTTCCTCAGGGTTATGCAGCCTTGAGTTTATGCGCAATCAGAAAGATATTACCCTACTTGCATAAAGGCTATCGCTACGATCAGGCAGTTATGCTTGCAAACCTTAGTGCAGTCACGAATAATCCTCAAGGAAGCGAGAAACTCAAGGAAATTGAGGCAAGAGTAGTGAGCATCATGGAAGATAAGGAGGACAACCCTTTGGAAAAGAAAAAAAGTACTCATGTAAGGGTAGCTGATGAGCTTCGCGACACTTATAATGTGGATCAAAAACATTTAGACAAGCTTTATCATCCCTCTATGATAGATCTTTTTCCCAAGGTATCGGCAGATTCTGAAGGTATATTCAAATTGGACTCACCCAAAACATCCTCAGTCAGAAATCCTATGGCTATGAGAGCGTTGTTCCGCTTGAGAAACTTAGTTAACGAACTTCTGAGATCCCAAAGGATAGATCCCGAGACGGAGATTCACATCGAATTCGCACGACAACTCAACGATGCCAACAAGCGAAAAGCCATAGAAGCATATCAGAGAGAACAACAGAAAAAGCGTAATGAGTATAGAGAAGAGATTAAGAAACATTTTAGTGTTGATTACGAGCCTTCGGAGGATGAAATACTCAAATACACTCTTTGGGAAGAACAAAAACATAAGTGCTTATATACAGGGCAACAAATCGGATTGAGCGACTTTTTAGGTCCTAATCCAAATTTTGACATTGAGCATACTGTACCGCTATCTCGAGGGGGAGACAACTCCTTAGAGAATAAAACTTTGTGCGAGAAACGTTTCAATAGAGAATCCAAGATTTCCAAATTACCTGCGGAACTTAACAACTATGAAGAAATAATGAGAAGAATAGAGGAGTTCAAGTGGCAGGAAAAAATAGATGATCTTGACAAACAGATACAAAGAACTAAGGGGTATTCTGCAACAAAAGAAGATAAAGACAGAAAAATACAAAGAAGGCATCTCCTTAAAATGGAAAAAGACTATTGGAAGAACAAACTCCATAGATTCACAATGACTGAAGTTCCTGAAGGATTCTCAAATAGGCAAGGAGTGGATGTCGGGATTATTGGTCGTTATTCCAGACTATATCTCAAATCCATTTTCAAATATGTAGATACTGTAAAAGGACAAACTACTGCAGATTTTCGCAAGTTGTGGGGCTTGCAGGAAGAATATAAAAAGAAAGATAGAACTAATCACAGCCACCATTGCATGGATGCTATCACGA
>CAZMTY010000022.1:0-30871 GCA_964569595.1 uncultured Muribaculaceae bacterium | reverse complement strand
CTCTCAAAGAAATCAACGCTCTCGTTCTTTCTTTTCGGTACTATAGCTTGTACTTTCCAAACAGTCTTGTCAATGATCTTTCAAATTTGGCGTAAAAAAACCAGTCTTGCGACTGATGCCAACCCCTTGTTGTCATTCGGGAGCACAAAGGTAAGAACTTTTTTTCAATTTCCAAGTTTTTGTTAAAAACTTTTTGAAATTTTATTTAAAAGAACTTGTTTGTCCACCCCGTTTCCCGAAGGGGTCGCAAAGGTACATACTTTTTTCGAACTTCCAAATTTTTCTGCAGAAAAAATAAAAAAAAGATTGAACCAATCCGCCAGACTATATTGGACAATACGTTTTCAGTAGCATGGCCACCCGGTTTTTAGCGTCTTTAGTTTCGGCTACAAACTGAAAATCAGCTAATTAAGGAATTGTATGGAAACAAGGAGAAGTTCAGTCGTTCTCATAGCCTCAGACTAATTTGCATCGCACTTCCGCGATGAACCTGGCAGCCTGACGACCGTCCTCTTTGGGAATATCGTCCGTATGTGTTCCCGATTGCGCCTTTCTACCATTGAGGTGCATGAATAGACGGAATAGCTGGTTGGACGCAAATAATGAGTCCTTATATAATAAGGAGAGAGTGGCTTCGATTCGCCACCCTCTCCTGTTATGGTCGAGTCACGGTAAAGTGACCGTTTGATTACATCATTCCGCCTGAATTTACAGCGGGAACTGCAGGTGCGGGCTCGGGAATGTCGACAATGCCACACTCGGTGGTCAGGAACATTCCGGCAACTGAAGCCGCATTCTCCAGGGCCACACGGGCTACCTTCGTAGGGTCAATTACTCCGGCCTCGTACATGTGAACGTATTGTCCGCTCCTGGCATCGTATCCGAAGTCGCCGCTGTTCTCCTTGATTTTGTGGATAATCACGGCTCCGTCCACTCCTGCGTTCGCAGCAATCAGGCGCATAGGCTCCTCGATTGCCTTTGCGATGATATGGATACCGGTGGTCTCGTCGTCGTTGTCGCCCTTGAGTGTTTTAAGCGCCTCGGCTGCACGGACGTAGGCAACACCGCCTCCGGGAAGATATCCCTCCTCTACAGCTGCGCGGGTAGCATTCAGCGCATCCTCGACACGGTCTTTCTTCTCCTTCATCTCAACCTCGGTCGTTGCTCCCACGTAGAGGACAGCCACGCCGCCGGCGAGTTTTCCAAGTCTCTCCTTGAGTTTCTCCTTGTCGTAGTCGGAGGTGGTGGTTTCAATCTGCTTGCGTATGGAATCAACCCTCTCCTGAATGGCAGCCTTGTCGCCTGCACCGCCCACGATAGTCGTATTCTCCTTGGTAATGGTTACCCTCTCGGCCTTTCCGAGCATGTCCGGGGTAGTATTCTCAAGAGTAAAGCCTCTCTCTTCGGAAACCACGACTGCTCCGGTCAGGGTAGCGATGTCCTGAAGCATCTCCTTGCGACGGTCGCCGAAACCGGGAGCCTTGACTGCGGCAACCCTGATACTTCCGCGAAGTCTGTTGAGTACGAGGGTGGTAAGTGCCTCGGAATCCACATCCTCTGCGATAATGAGGAGTTCCTTGCCTTCACGTACTATGGGTTCAAGGATGGGAAGAAGGTCCTTCATTACGGAAATCTTCTTGTCGGTGATGAGAACCATAGGCTCGTTCAGCTCGGCCTCCATCCTGTCGGAGTTGGTCATGAAGTAGGGAGATATGTACCCGCGGTCGAACTGCATACCCTCGACAACCTTTACCTCGGTCTCAGTGCCTTTGGCCTCCTCAACGGTAATCACTCCATCCCTGCCGACCTTTGACATGGCATCGGCGATGAGTTTTCCTATATAACCGTCGTTGTTGGCGGAAACGGTTCCGACCTGCTCGATTTTGGAATAGTCGGTTCCTACCTCCTGGCTCTGCTCCTTCAGATTGGCGACAACCGCATCTACAGCCTTATCAATACCGCGCTTGAGGTCCATGGGGTTGGCGCCTGCAGCGACATTCTTCAGACCCACGTTGATAATGGCCTGTGCGAGTACGGTTGCGGTAGTTGTTCCGTCACCGGCCTGCTCGTTGGTCTTGGAAGCGACCTCCTTGACCATCTGGGCGCCCATGTTCTCGTAACGGTCCTCAAGCTCGACCTCCTTGGCAACGGTAACTCCGTCCTTGGTCACCTGGGGTGCTCCGTACTTCTTCTCGATTACCACATTGCGGCCCTTGGGTCCGAGTGTAACCTTCACCGCGTTAGCGAGAGAATCCGCTCCCGTCTTCATTTTCGAGCGGACTTCGGTATCAAATTTAATTTCCTTTGCCATAATCTTCTTTACACCTTTTTAAATCGACCTACAGAATTGCTAAAATATCAGACTGCTTGACAATAAGATACTTCTTGTCCTCAACAGTTACCTCCGTTCCGGCATACTTGCCGTAGAGCACCTGGTCTCCGACCTTGACCTCCATCGGTTCATCCTTCTTTCCGGGGCCGGCCGCGATAACTGTTCCCTGCTGAGGTTTCTCTTTTGCCGTGTCGGGGATATATATACCGCCCGCTGTCTTGACTTCAGCCTCCTTAGGCTCAATCAGGACTCTGTCTGCTAAAGGTTTGATCATAACTTTATCGTTTTCTTGTTGATTCTTTGTTTCCGGCGTCTTACCGGACCGGGCACAGAATGATCAATGTCCGTGCCAGTGACATTTTGTCAAACGGAACTGCCAAAGAACCACGCCCACTGCCACGGAGACGTTCAGGGAATGTTTGGAGCCGAACTGGGGTATCTCTATCGAGTAGTCCGAACTGTCCACTACGGCCTGCTGGACCCCGTCAACCTCGTTTCCGAAGATGAAGGCGTAGAGTCCTCCCTCCTCCGCAGTGAAATCCTGCAGTTGCACGGCATGTTCGGTCTGCTCTATACTTATAATAGTATAACCCTGTCCGCGCAGCAGGTTCACAACCTCGGAACTATCGTGAAAATATTCCCAGGGCACGCTCGTTTCCGCCCCGAGTGCGGACTTGTGGATTTCGGCCGACGGGGGGCAGGCACATATACCGCAAAGGAAAATTTTGTCCGCCTTGAAGGCGTCGGCGGTACGGAAAGCACTCCCCACATTGTGGGCACTTCGGACGTTGTCGAGGACGAGAACGAAACCTGACGGGGGTAAAGCCGCATAGTCAGAAGGCCTTGTGCGGCCGAGCTCGATATTTAGTAGTTTCCTGTCTTGCATGGCTGATAAAGGTACGGAAAAAGTAGTATATTTGCCCTCGCAGAAAGTATAGTTATGAAACAGGATATCCAAATTATCGACTTGATTAAGAAGGAGAAAGAGCGCCAGGAATCTGGCCTCGAACTCATTGCATCCGAAAACTATGTGACTGACGGGGTCCTCAAGGCTCTCGGTTCCATCTGTACCAACAAATACGCCGAAGGTTATCCGGGGAAAAGGTACTATGGCGGATGCGAGGTGGTTGACCAGATCGAGCAACTCGCAATCGACAGGCTCAAGTCACTCTACGATGCGGAGTGGGCAAACGTCCAGCCGCATTCCGGAGCCCAGGCAAATATGGCAGTCATGATGGCGGTGCTCGACCCGGGTGACTGCTTCATGGGACTCGACCTCAGTCAGGGAGGACACCTCACCCACGGTTCTCCGGTAAATATGTCCGGTATGATTTACAAGGCTGTAGCCTACGGTCTCGACCCCAAAACCGGCACTGTCGACTATGACAGGATGGAGGAACTCGCCCTGGAACACAAGCCCAAGCTGATAATCGGAGGGGCGTCCGCATATTCCCGTGAGTGGGATTACGCCAGGATGCGCAGGATAGCCGACAAGACAGGAGCCATATTGTGGATTGACATGGCCCACACGGCAGGAATCATAGCCGCCGGCCTGTTGGAGAATCCCGTGAAATATGCCCACGTGGTCACTTCGACCACTCACAAGACCCTCAGAGGTCCCCGTGGCGGAATTATCCTCATAGGCAAGGACTTCGATGATCCTAAGGGAAGGACTACCCCCAAGGGAGTTGTCAAGAAGATGAGCCAGGTACTCGATTCTTCAGTATTCCCCGGCATCCAGGGCGGACCGCTCGAGCACGTGATAGCGGCAAAGGCTGTGGCATTCTTCGAGGCCCAGCAGCCCGAATTCAAGGCATATCAGCAGCAGGTACTGGACAACGCCAAGGCAATATGCGCCGAACTCATGAAGAGGGGCCACAAGATTGTCAGCGACGGTACGGATAACCACCTGATACTCGTGGACCTGCGCGGCAAGTTCGAGAACCTCAACGGTCGGGTTGCAGAGACCCAGCTCGAAAGGGCGGGCATCACCGTGAACAAGAATATGGTGCCTTTCGATACGAGAAGCGCTTTCCAGACTTCGGGAATACGTATCGGCACCCCCGCAATAACCTCGAGAGGCTTCACTGAGAAGGAAATGACAGATATTGCAGGTCTCATCGACGAGGTCCTCACTTCATGCGACAAGCATATCGCCGCACTGACGCTGAAGAAGACTGAGAAGCCGACGCCGGAGCAAGTTGAAGAGCTTAAGGAGCATACCTCAGTCATCGAGGGCGTTCTCCGCAAGGTCAACCAGATGGTGGCAGGCGTACCACTCAACAAGTATTGATACCTGATTGTTTTTAACCGTCTGAAACTGCCGGGCTGAGTCGGACGGGATTACGGATAAAACCGGGGGGTGACTCGAGGAAAAGTCATTCCCCGGTTTTTTATGGTAATACGCCGCCAAAACCAAGGCCCACGCCGGGCCAAACGATGCGGACTTTTGATGTTTTTGAGAATTAAATGAATGTGATTGTCTTTTGGCGAATTGTAACAATTTGTAACTTTCCGGCGGACAGAAACAGTATTTTATAATTTTCAAGAATAGAATAATTATGAAAGAAAGGTCATCGGACTTATTCTCCGGCACAAAACCGCGTGCCGAGGTCATGGACCGGCTCGGAGACGATATCATCATTCTGGAAAACCCATATTCCCGCGAATACCCATATTTCCCGTTCAAGAGCAACACTTCCATATTGATAATCACGATAGAAGGCCCGATGGAGTGCGTGGTGGACCTCACCCACCACAAGACAAAGCTCCCGGGCATACTGATTATACCACCCTCACAGATTGTCGGGAAGATTTCCTTCGGCCAGGGCTATAAGGGATTCTGTATGGTGATGTCGATGAACTTTCTGAAGAAACTGCCCCAGGCGAACAAGGTCCCGCTCGTGACGGAAGTCAGACAAAGCGCCTTCTATCCCATGAATGAGCAGACGGCACTCTCGGTCATCGGTTATATCAGGATGATACAGGCGACCATGAGGGATACGACCCGCTACCGTATGGAGATATTGTCACACCTGACCGCAGCATATTATTGCGCGCTCGGCTCCTTCATTCACGACCACGCCATGCAGGGCGGCACCAGGTCGCGCTACGACAGGATAAGCGAAGAATTCTTTGCTCTCGTCAGGGAAAACTGCTGTAAGCGCAGGGATATGGACTTTTATGCCGACAAACTCAGGCTCACGGCCAAACACGTCTCGCTTGCAGTGAAATCGGTTACGGGAAAGAGCGCAATGGTGTGGATAGAAAGGTACACCGTACTGAATGCCAAGGAACTTCTGGCCTGTACCGACCTTTCCATAAACGAGATTTCGGACAAACTGTCATTCTCCAGCCAGTCGGATTTCGGAAAGTATTTCAAGAAATTTACCGGCTTGTCCCCAAGGGCATTCAGAGCCAGTCTGAAAGAAGAGGTGTAGGGGCCGGGCCTGACTCAGGAAAAGGGGCGAAATCCCGGGAAAATTGGGGCAAGTGAGAAATCTCCCCTGATAGAGGCGCAGGGATCAAGACAAGGAGAGAGGGTGACCGCAAGCTCTGAAGCTTTCCGATCACCCTCTGTTCCTGTAGCTACCTGTGGCGGATTACCTGTCTTCCTCGACCGCTGCCTGCGCCGCGGCCAGTCTCGCGATAGGCACCCTGTAAGGAGAGCAGCTCACATAGTCAATACCTATCTTGTTGAAGAACCTGATAGAATCGGGGTCGCCGCCATGCTCACCGCAGACACCGCACTTCAGGTCCGCCCTTCTTGCGCGGCCCGACTGTACGCCGTATTCAACGAGTTTGCCTACACCCTTCGTATCGATGGTCTGGAAGGGGTCTGCATCGAGAATCTTGTGGCCGAGATAGTCACCCATGAAGGTTCCCACATCGTCGCGGGAGAAACCGAGGGTCATCTGGGTAAGGTCGTTGGTACCGAAGGAGAAGAATTCAGCGGTACGCGCCATCCTTTCACCGGTAAGAGCCGCGCGCGGTATCTCTATCATGGTACCGAAGTGGTAGGTGATACTGTAGTCGGACTGAGCCTCGACCTCACTCTTGACACGGTCGCAAATGGCCTTCTGGAAACTCAGCTCCCTCGCGGAAACCGTAACCGGAATCATGATTTCAACCTGGGGATTGTGGCCCTCCTTGAGAAGTTCCTCTACGGCCGTGAAGATAGCCCTGTACTGGGTCTCGGCGATAAGAGGATATGCAATGTGGAGACGCACGCCGCGCAGACCCATCATAGGATTGACCTCGCGGAGGTTCTCGCTCCTCCTCTCTACCTCGTCCACGCCTATTCCAAGTTCCTTTGCCACCTCGGCCTCCTTCTCTACGGTCTTGGGAACGAACTCATGCAGAGGAGGGTCAAGCAGACGGAAGACCACGGGCTTTCCGTCCATGATGAGAAGGGTGCTCTTGACTGATGCCTTGATGAAGGGTTCGAGTTCGGTCAGGGCCTCCTTGCGCTCCTCGTCGGTCTCGCAAAGAATCATCTTGCGGAGCTTGGCGAGGGGAACTTCGGAATTCCGACCGTAGAACATGTGCTCGATACGGAACAGGCCTATACCCTCGGCTCCGAAATGCAGGGCCCTCTTGGCATCCTCGGGCGTATCCGCATTTGTGCGCACTCCGAGACGGCGATACTTGTCCACTATGCTCATGAAGCTGACGAACAGGGGATTCTCACTGGCATCCACGGTATCTATCTTTGTGGCATAGACAACTCCGCTTCCTCCGTTCAGAGAGAGATAATCGCCCTCCTTGAAGACTGTCTTGCAGCCGTCGAACTTCACGGTCTTGCCTGAAAGGTTGATCTTCATGGCGTCGCAGCCCACGATGCAACATTTGCCCCAGCCGCGGGCCACCAGTGCGGCGTGTGAAGTCATGCCTCCGCGTGAGGTAAGGATACCCGCAGAAGCCCGCATTCCCTCTATGTCCTCGGGAGAAGTCTCCTCGCGCACAAGTATCACCTTCTTCCCGTTACTTGCGGCTTCCACCGCTGCCTCGGGCGAGAATACTATGGTGCCGACGGCTCCGCCGGGAGAAGCCGGAAGTCCGGAAGCAATGGCTTTGGCTTCCTTCTCGGCCTTGGCATCGAGTACAGGATGCAGGATTTCGTCGAGCTGGGCGGGAGAAACGCGCATTACGGCGGTCTTCTCGTCAATCAGGCCTTCCGAAAGCATATCCATGGCCATCTGAATGGCTGCAAGACCGCTGCGCTTGCCGTTGCGGCACTGGAGCATCCAGAGTTTGCCCTCCTGTATGGTGAATTCGATGTCCTGCATGTCGTGGAAGTGCTGCTCCAGAATCAGCCTTATGGAATCCAGTTCGGCATATACCTCGGGCATGGCCTTTTCGAGGGACTCGAGCTCCCTGTTGTGATTGTTCTTTGTAGCCTCGTTGAGAGGGTTGGGAGTACGTATGCCGGCAACCACGTCCTCACCCTGGGCATTAATCAGCCACTCTCCGTAGAACTTGTTGTCGCCGGTGGCCGGGTTGCGGGAGAAAGCTACTCCGGTAGCGGAAGTATTGCCCATGTTTCCGAAAACCATGGCCTGCACGTTCACTGCCGTACCCCAGTCATCGGGAATCTTCTCGATTTTGCGATATGCGATGGCACGCTTTCCGTTCCAGGACTTGAATACTCCTCCGATAGAACCCCAGAGCTGTTCCTTAGCGGTGTCGGGGAATTTGACTCCGAGCACCTCCTTCACCTTCTGCTTGAACCTCTCGCAGAGTTCCTTGAGCTCGTCGGCAGTGATTTCGGTGTCCGAAGTATAGCCCCTGGCCTCCTTGAGTTCGCTCATCATGCGGTCCAGCTGCTGGCGTATTCCCTGTCCGTCCTCCGGCTCAATGCCTTCTGCCTTCTCCATGACCACGTCCGAATACATCATTATCAGACGACGGTACGCGTCATAGACGAAACGGGGATTCTGCGTCTTCTCTATCATTCCGGGAATGGTTTCCGAACAGAGACCGATGTTCAGAATCGTGTCCATCATTCCGGGCATCGAACTCCTCGCACCAGAACGGCAACTTACAAGAAGGGGGTTCTTCGGATCGCCGAACTTCATGCCCATGATTTTTTCGGTTGCCGCAAGGGCTTCCTTAACCTGGAATTCAAGTTCCTCCGTATAACCTCCTCCTAACGCGTAATATTCCGCACAGCATTCAGTGGTAATTGTAAAACCTGCCGGAACCGGCATTCCGAGTTTGTTCATCTCGGCAAGATTCGCTCCCTTTCCTCCAAGGAGCTCCCTCATGGAGCCGTCCCCCTCGGCATTTTTCGCGCCGAAACAGTAGACTCTCTTTTTACTTTCTAACATATTTCTTGATATTACTTCCGGTTACTTAATAATAACTACAGATTAGCCGTGAATTTATTATAATTTTTTGACTATAGCAACTTTGCAGCAAGTTCGGACAGGCGGCTGCGCTCGCCCTTGCGCAAAAATACATGCTGGAAAAGTTTCTGGCCCGCCATTTTTTCTCCAAGATGCGTCAGACCGTTTGACCACTGGTCCAGATACGGCTGGTCTATCTGGAAAATATCGCCAGTAAAGACAATTTTGGTCCCCGCGCCCGCACGGGTGATGATGGTCTTCATTTCGTGCGGCGTGAGATTCTGGGCCTCGTCGATGATGAAATAGCATTTGCCGAGGCTGCGTCCGCGTATATAGGCCAAGGGTTCTATTATCAGTTTCTCCTTGGTCAGCATGCTTTCTATGCGCTGGGCCTCGCGGGAGGTGGACCTGAACTGGCTCTTGATGACATTGAGATTGTCCATGAGAGGCTGCAGGAAAGGACCCATTTTGCTCTTGAAATCGCCGGGGAGGAAGCCCAGGTCCTGATTCCCGAGCACCACTGCGGGCCTCGACAGCACTATCTGCTCGTAATCTCGCTCCTGTTCGAGAGCCGCGGCGAGGGCAAGCAGGGTTTTTCCGGTTCCGGCACCTCCGGTCAGCGACACGAGTTCCGTTTTCGGGTTCATAAGGGCATCCAGGGCTATCATCTGCTCACTGTTGCGCGGTCTGATACCGTAGGCCTCGCGGGACCTTATGAGAACCACCTTTCCGCTGTCGGCATCGAAACGGGCACACACCGAATCCTTTGCCGAGGATTTCCAGCTGATTTTATACAACTGGTTGGGAGTTGGCAGGGTATCGGAAACTTTCGTCCAGGGCAGCGAGGTCTCGGGTCCGTAGGAAAGTTGCTGCATTTCGCGGTCGGGAAGACTCAGTTCCATGACTTCCCGCTGCGCGTTTTCCAACTTCTCCTCTCCCACCTTGTCCGTCAGATAGTCCTGCACCTCCATGCCGACAGCCTTGGACTTGATGCGCAGGTTGAGATCCTTGGTCACGAGGGCCACGAAAGTTCCGGGATTGTTGTCCCTTACCCATATCGCGGTGGACAGGATACGGTGGTCGGGAATATCATCCGCGAACATACCGGCATATTCCTCCGAGAAGGGGTGGTTGGGCTCGACCTTGATGTTTCCCTTGTTTTTGCCGAGCGAAATGCCTCCCCCGGCGAAGGTATGTCCGTCCGACAGCCTGTCTATCTCGCGCATGAAGCCGCGGGCATTGTAGGCAAGGGCATCGTTTCCCTTCTTGAACTTGTCGAGCTCCTCGACAACTGCCACGGGTATCACGAGGCTGTTGTCCTCGAAATGGAGTATCGCCTTGTGGTCATGCAGGATAACATTGGTATCCAGCACAAAAATTTTCGGTTTGCCCATATTGGATTATTGTTTAGTATTCTCCTTCAGCGTTCTGCATAAGGGATTCCAGGATAGTCTGGATTTTGGTCTTGGCCGAAGCCTTCACCGTGACCCTGCCGTCACCCGGAACAGGATGGCCGAGGGGGAAGTAGGCCACATCCTGAAGCAGGAGTTCCGCATCGATATAGTCAAAGTCCGGGTCCCTTGTCTGTATCAGCACCCCGGGTATCTCGGAGAAGAGTATTTCCGCGATGCCGCTCCCGCCGTATGCCCGGAGCATGTCGGAAATGTCCAATGTCACCCCCGTACCCTCCGAGGCCATCCTTGCAGCCGCCGTGAACAGTCCGCCTTCCCCCACCGTGGAGGCTGAAAGCAGGAGGCCGTCCTCCGCAAATTCCCTCACCACTTCGTAGCAGTCGATAAAATAAGCAGCATCGGCGATATGGGGGCAGGAACCGCCCAATCCGAGGGTCTGTGCCAGCAGGGAACCGCCGAGCCTGAACTCAGCAGTATCGAAGGGTATGTATATCACCCAACTGCGCGGGTCAGGCACGAAGGTGGAGGGGCAGATACGCCGCTCCGACATCTGCGCTCCCGGAATACGGAAAGGTTCGACCACCGCCCTGCTCTCGTCGGATTCGCCGTAACCGTCTCCGCCACTGTCAAGCAAGGCACTGAAAACTACCGAGTTCTCGCCTTCTGTCCTGGAATAGCCGTAGTCCGCAAGACGCAATCCCAACGAGTCAATGTAGTCGGCGGCCTCCTCTACGGATTCATAGAAGGCGGCCATAGCGCCCACAGGCTTCTCGTTCCAGCTCCATGCGGCCTTGAGCAGCAGGTTCCCGAGCCGGAAATGCCCTTCCTTCCACAGGCTGTCTATCAGGGCACGGGCCACGGCACAACGCGCATAGCTGCCGCTGCAATGTAAGGGTATGATTCTCCCGGCTGCAAGTACTCCGCGCAGATAGCCCGAAATGTCGCCCCCGTCGGGTTCGGATGTCCTCACCTCGGGATCCATGATTTCGTCCACGATGGAGGCGCCGGTCTCTTCCTCAGAGTCATCAACTCTCTCCATAAGGGCATTCAGTATCCTTGCCGGAGTGAATTCCTGACGGATTCCGTTTATGACATAGGAGGAATTCAGGGCGAACGCGTTTTCAGACATTGACTTGATTTTTGGTTCAAAAGCGTAAAATTAACTAAATTTGGCGTCAGTTGCAATATGGAATTTGACAGACACAGTTATCACGAAATGCTCCGGGAACTGTTCGAAAGGCATCCGAGCGTGATGAGCGCAGGATTCGCGACTGGAGCATACAAGCCCGGGCTCGACGCCATGAGGAATTTCGATGCTTCGCTCGGCTATCCTTCAGAAAAATTCAGGTCCATACACGTCGCGGGCACCAACGGCAAGGGTTCCGTCAGTTCGATGCTTGCCGCTTCCCTCGCTTCAGGGGGACTCAGGGTGGGTCTCTATACCTCGCCACATCTGGCCGACTTCAGGGAAAGGGCGAAAATAATCTCTGACGGGGGCTGGAGCATGATTCCCGAACAGGAGGTCTGGGATTTCGTACAAGGCCGCGACCTCGGGGAACTTTCCTTTTTTGAAATCACCACCGGGCTGGCTTTTTACTGGTTCGCGAAAGAGAAGGTGGATATTGCCGTCATAGAATGCGGCCTCGGTGGAAGGCTCGACAGCACCAATATACTCAACCCCGAACTCAGCATAGTCACGGGCATAGACCTTGACCACTGCGCACTGCTCGGCAACACGCGGGCCGGGATTGCCGGGGAGAAGGCCGGAATTTTCAAGCCCGGAGTGCCTGCGCTCGTAGCGTCATGGGACGATGAGACCGGTCCCGTGTTCAGGCAGAGGGCGGCAGAGCTTCATTGTCCGCTCTTTTTCGCCGACGAATTCCGCAACTGCGACACTGGACCCGAAGATTTCGACCTCAACGGCCCGTACCAGGAGCTGAATCTGCGCACTGTCCTGGCTGCGCTTGAGATTCTCGGGGAGGAAGCCGGGCTGAATGCCATAGCCTCGGCGGCAAGAATCACGGGACTGCGGGGACGCTGGGAAAAACTTTTCTCCGAACCCGAAACAATCTGCGACATAGGCCACAATCCCGCGGCCCTCGCCCTCAATTTCAGACGCCTCGAACAGAGCGGAAGGCCGCTTTTCATAGTCTTCGGGATAATGGCGGACAAGGACTTCGACTCCATACTCCCGCTGATGCCCAGCAAGGCAAGATATTTCTGCGTGTCCCCCGATTCGCCGAGGGCATTGTCGGCCCTGACACTTGCCGGCAACATGGAGGGCCTGGACAGGACTGTCTGTTCCAGCGTGGCCGAAGGCGTCAGGGCGGCAATACAAGAGGCATCCACAACGACGGACGCCCTCGTGTACATAGGAGGAAGCAGTTTTGTGGTAGCGGAATGCCTGCAGCAACTCAGATGATTTCGAGCGCATGGGCGTGCATCCAGCCCTGACGCCCGTCGGCAATCTCGATATTGACCCAGTCCCCTATCCTGTCAATGATTTCGACCTTGGTCCCCTCGTGCAACACGAAGAGGTCCTTGGCCGTATTTTCGGAAGGAGAACTGCGTACCGTGGTGACGGCCTGCATCACTATCGCCGTATCCTCCGCCACGGAATCCGACCTCTGCCAGAAGGCGAAAGAGAGGCTGAAAGCCGCCAGCACCAGGGTTACCAGTCCGAGAACGAACCCGCCACTGCGGCCGCGGGAAGAGGCCGAGAGCAGGAATATCAGGACGGAGACAAGTACAAGGGCGAAGAAAACTATTCCCAGAACTGCCCAGGACCATGAGGGCATTATCCAGCAGATGCTGCGGAACCACCTTGACAGGAACAGCTCCGGCACGACATCAATCTTGTCCTGAACCATTCCCTGAGCCAGCTCAAGATTGTAGCGGGCATCCGAATACGACGGGTCCGACTTAAGAGCCCTTTCGTAATTCAGAATGGCGCGGGGGACATCCCCTGCCTTGAAATATGCGTTTCCGAGATTGTAATACAGTTCCTTGGAGTCCAGACCGGAGAAAACTATACCGTTCCAGGCATCTATGGCCGAATACCAGTCGGCATCCTGGAAGGCTTCGACACCGGCCGTCCAGAGTGAATCCGCTACGGCGGTATCCCTGGCATCGGCATATTGGGCGGGAAGCGCTGTCATCAGCAGTACCGCAAGCCCCGCGACCGCTCCGGAGGTTCCCTTGTATTTTTTCATACTTCCTTCGATTGACGAAATGGTGGACATTGCCTGCTTATAATGGGCCTCCATCGCCCCATGTCCCGAATCGGGGGCGTATCTCGCAAACTCACAGGCGTCTATGATACCAATGTATTCGGAGACGAGTTCTCCGGGCACGCCTGAAGCGCCGAGCTTCTCGGAAATATTCTCCTTGTTCATGTCGGCCACGTCCATGTTGAACTTGTCGGCCACATAACCGAGCAAGGCGCGGTGGAGTTCCTCGTAGAATGCCGTATAGAGGTTCTTTTTCAGGAAACCTTCGGCCTGTGCAAGGCGCTTGCGGGCCATCTTGACGGCTCCCCTGTTCTTGCTTCCGGCCACGTCCGCCCGCCTTTCAGCCATGAAGGAAAGCAGGAAATACGCTCCCGTGGCCAACACGAGCAGCAGGGCCAGCAGCAACCAAAACGCCGGAGAACCCACGAAGAAACTGCCGGCAGGACGGAATGAAGGTGTCTTGGTCGATATGAATCGTATGTCCGACCCGACATCCTGGACGTCACGGCGCTGAATCCCGGGAACGAGAACTCCCTCGGAGCTTGATGAAGACGGGGAAGCGTTGCCCCGCTGTACCGAGAGATTGATAGCTCCGCTCCTCAGCGTCACGTACTTGCGCGTGGATATATCGAGGTAGCTGTACTCTACCGGACTTATGGTGAACTCGCCGTGGCTGCGGGGAATGAAAGGATATTCGAAGAGTTTGCCGCCCGGAATATCGCTCGTCTTGACATCGTACACCTCGAAGTCGGAGGGGAAATTGACCTTTGGCGCGGAGAGCAGGGCTATGTTGCCGCTGCCCGTCACACGTATTTCGAGCGAAGATGCCTCATGTACCGAAAGTTCGTCACGGGACAGCGCGGCCGTCATGTTGAACCTGCCCACGCCTCCGCCGAAAGAGTCAGGCGCTCCGTCCGGCAGCCGGCTCACCCTGAGAGTCTGGGCCGCCGAGGTCACGCGCTTGCGTACCGTCTGATAGTCATTCTGGAAGAAGTCGTCGAATATGCTGCCTGTGGAGGGTCTGGACACCCTGATATTCACCAGACACACGAGTTCTGCGGGGTCTATGCTGATATTCCCCGGCTGCTGGGGAATGATGTTCCAGCTGCGCAAGACGGCGGTGTTGTATATCTTTCCGTTCCGGCTCTCCCTCTTGAACTGAAGGTTTGAGGGAGCCTGAGTTTCCTGGCTCCAGCATCCGTTGAAAGAAGGGAAACGCACATTCTCGAAGCCGACGAGATTGACTCTCTGGTAGAGTTTGAGGGTAGCCGTGACCGTCTCTCCGACCATTACGTCGTTCTTGCTGAGCTCCATGACCATGAAAATATCGTCGGAAGACACAGTTCCCGTCTGCGCGGCATCCCCGCCCGAGCCGGATGAAGACCCTGACTGTCCACTGGAGGAGGATGACTGGGAATTGTCGGCCACAACCTCGACTACGGGCGAATCGGAGGTATATTCCCTGCCGCCTACTTTGAAGGTGGCGGCAGGTATGTTGAAGCGTCCTTCAGCCCGGGGCAGAAGAATGTAGGTGTAGGTGTAGGTCCTGGTAGTCCTGGTGCCCGATGCGTCAGTCACCCTCGAGACGGCAGTGCCCTTTTGGGGACCCCATACAAGCTGGAAGTCCGCACCCGGCTCCCATTCAAGTTCAGCAGATTCATTGTCGCCGGTTATGACAAAAGTCAGGTTGAACTGTTCGTTCACCCCGACAAGATTGGGCACCTGAACCTCTATGGAAGGCTGGGCGGAAGCAGCGAAAGAATACAGGAACGCTGCCAATATTGCTGCAAGCTTTTTCATCACCAATTCTTTTCTTTCTGTCTGGATTTCAGGGCAGCCGCCTTCTCCTGCTTGACCTTCTCCTGGGTCTGTTCCTCCCTTGCCCTCATCGCATTGAGCATCTGCTGTGCCTGCTGGGAGGAAATGTTGTTCTCGCTCTGGCCTCCGCCATTCTGCTGGTCCTGATTCTGGTTATTATCGTTCTGGTCAGGGTTGTTCTGCCCCTGGTCACCATTGTTCTGGTCGTCCTGATTCTGATCCTGGTTCTGGTCCTGATCCTGGTTCTGATCGTTCTGGCCTCCTCCGCCGCCGGACTGCTGCTCGTTTTCAAGCATCTTCTTGGCGTAGATGTAATTCTCCTTGGCGTCAAGGTCACCGGGGACTGTCAGCAGGTACTGCTTGTACTCCTCCACCGCCTTGGCATAGTCCTTCTGCTGTATGGCGGTATTGCCGGCGTTGTAATGAACGTCGGCGGGCAGCGCCTCCTCCCCGGCGAAAGTCCCGAAGACCTCTGCCGCACCGTCATAGTTCTCCTGCATATACAGGGTCGAACCCAAATTGTACCTCGCGGCAATGGAAAGCGAATCCTTCAGGAGGCCCTTGCGGTATGCAATCTCCGCTTCCCCGTAGTTCTCGTTGTTGAACTTGCGGTTACCCTGACGGACCTCCCTCCTGTCGGTCTGTGCCGATGCACTCAGCGAAACCAGCGCGAAGAGCAGGACGGCAAGTACGGTCTTTATACTGTTCATCTGAATATCCTCCTTTTTATGCGTCTGTCGCCTATGAGCATTTCGAGGACGAAAAGCCCCAGGGCGATACCGAAGAAGTACATGTACAGCTCGTTGTATTCCTCGAATACTATGGAGTTGAACCTCTCGTCCTCCATCTTCGAAATCTCGTCGATTATGGGATTCAGCCCGAACTCCTCGTTACCCGCGTGGACGTATGCTCCGCCTCCGACGTTGGCTATATCCTTGAGCAGCTTCTCATTGAGCCTTGTCACGACGATTTCTCCCTCCTTGTCGCGCATAAGAGCGCCGTTTTTCGATATGGGCTGGCCCTCGACCGAACCCACTCCTATGGTGTAGACCCTTATACCGCTTGAAGCCACGACACGCGCAGCCTCCACGGCATCGTCTTCATGGTTCTCTCCGTCGGTGATGACGATTATGGCGCGGCTCTTCTCGCTCTGGACACTGAAACTCCGGGCCGCCGTCATTATGGCATCGCCTATGGCCGTTCCCTGCACGGGAATGGAGCCAGTATCCACGTTGTTGAGGAACATCTTGGCCGAAACGTAGTCGGCGGTAATGGGCAGCTGCACGAAGGAAGTCCCGGCGAAAATCACGAGTCCTATCCTGTCGTCCTGAAGCCTGTCCACCAGCCTTGATATGGCCATCTTGGCCCTTGACAGACGGTCAGGCCTGTAGTCCTGGGCCAGCATGGAGTTGGACACGTCGAGACATATCATGATTTCCGCACCGCGGGTCTCGCGTTCGGAAAGCTTTGCCCCCACGAGGGGACGGGACAGTCCGATTACAAAGAAAAAGAATGCGAGGCAGAACAGCACTGCGCTCCACCAGCCCTTTGCTCCCGACCACGACGGCATGAGCTGCCTGACAAGTCCGGGGGCTCCGAAACGCTCCAGTTTCCTGTTTCTCAAATATCTGCCCAACCCGTAGACCAGCAGTATCACGGGTATCAGAAGCAGGAGCCAAAGATATTTCGCGTCAGCAAGATACAGCATTACGGCAGCCTCCTCAACAATAATCTGGAAACCATTTCAAGCAGCAGGCACAACAGTGCCGCCACAGCATAGCCTCCGAACAGTTCCCTGTATACGGGGAAACTGTCAACGGTAGTCCTTGCAGTCTCCATTTTGTTAATTTCAGAATAGATTTCGGCGAGTTTCGTATTGTCCGTCGCCCGGAAATAGCGTCCTCCCGTAGTCGCGGCCATGTTCTGCAGCAGTGCCTCGTCAATCTCTACCTTTACGTTCTGCACCTCCACTCCCCAAGGCGTAATCACGGGATAGGGCGCGGTGCCGTTGGCTCCCACCCCTATGGCATACAGGCGCACACCGTAGGTCCTGGCTATCTCGGCCGCGGTCTGCGGAGTAATCTCGCCGCTGTTGTTCACTCCGTCGGTAAGCAGGATGATTACCCTGCTCGGCACCTCCGAATCCGTGAGCCTGGCCACGGCAGTAGCGATTCCGTTTCCTATCGCGGTGCCGTCGTCAATCAGCCCCGTCTCTACCTCCTTCATCATGTTTATCAGGGTGGCCCTGTCGGTGGTCAGGGGGCACTGGGTGTAGCTCTCGCCGGCAAATACCACTATGCCCATACGGTCCGAGGGTCTCTGGGCGATGAATTCAATCGCTATGTCCTTGGCGGCGCCGAGCCTGTTGGGAGTAAAGTCCCTGGCGAGCATGGTGGTCGACACATCCATAGCGAAGATTATATCTATGCCCTCGGTCTGCACCGACTCCATCTCGGAGGATGAACGGGGTCTGGCTATAGCCACTATTATCAGGCACAGGGCAGCCGTCCTGAAGACAAAGGGCAGGTGGCGCATCGCCGCAAGCAGGCTGAATTTCCCGCGCTTCCAGGGATATAACGTGGACACGCGTATATGGGGATGCCGCTCCGCCAGCTCGAGGTAGACGTAATGAGCCACGAGCAGAACGGGGACGACCAACAGCCACAGCAACTTGGGATACTCAAAGAACATTCGGATTCTGCTCCTCCTCAAGCGCTGTCTGATAGGTTGAAGTCACGAAATTGACAGCCGTCGAAAGGGATTTCCGGCTCTCCTCCTTCGTGGCCGTATGCTTGGCGAACTTCACGAAGTCGGCAAGCTCGAACATGTCTTTGGTCTCGCCGAGCAGTTCCGGACTTATCCCCTTGCAGGACTTCAGGGCATCGAAAAGTTCGGCGGTGGTCATTTCTGGCGCGTCCACGGAGAATCGCGCGTCGATATAGGCCTTGAGTATATCCGTAACTCCGGAGAAATATGCCTTCTGCCTCTCAGGCTCCCAGTTTTTAGGGTCACGATAGCCGTCCAGGCCGCGGAGTGCGACCACGTGAGGCGGGTCATCGGGCTTTCCGTGGCCGCCGGCCCTGGAACGATACCTGCGCACGAGCCAGACTATGCCCCAAATCATTGCGGCCAGCAGGAGCACCAGACATATCCACGGAAGTATTTCCTTGAAAGTCAAAGGATAGCGCATCTGGCCCTTGAGGTCGTGTATTTCGAAGGTGGCCGTATCGACGGGCATGGTCTTCACGTCGAGCATACCCGGGTCGAAAAGCAGGGTGTCAGTCCGGCCGTTGGGCAGGGTTCTCCTTACCGCTATGCCCGGGAGCTGGTAGGTTCCTTCCTCGAAGGGGGCGATCACCACGCTTCCGGCTATGTCCATGGTGCCACGCGAATTTCTCAGGGTGTCAATCTTCCAGTTCCTGACCAGCACCAGGGTGTCGTTGGCTATAGCGCTGAAGTCCTGGAGCATTATGGTAGTGCCGGGTTTGAGCGAATCCAGCCTGAACCCGTACTCGAACTGGTCGGCCACGAGGGCCGAATCCCTCTGCTGGAGTGGCTCTACATAGGCCTGCCCGAAAGGGACAATGTCGGCAATTACCGCAAGTATTAATGTCAGAACTTTCATCTGTGACTAAACAATGCCATCAGACCCTTGACATAATCGGCGTCCGTGGCTATATCCACATTGTCTACCCTGTATCTGTTGAAGAGTTTCCGCTCGTTCTCGCCGAGAGTCCCGAACCATTCGGCGTATGACTCGCGCATCTTGCGGCTACCCGTATTAATCCATGCACAACGCCCGCTCTCGCTGTCCTTCACGTGCAGGAGGCCCACGGCAGGAAGCTCACGCTCGCGGGGGTCATGGACCTTCACCACGCAGAGGTCGTGTCTTCCGGCGGCCACCTTCAGGGACTCCTCATAGCGGGGCATACCCTCAGAATCCACGTCGAGCATGTCGCTGAGCAGGAAGGCGGTGCACTTTTTCTTTATGGCATTGGTAAGGAATCTCAGGGCCGCCCCTATGTCCGTACCGTTTGAAGTGGGCTGGAGCTCGAGCATCTCGCGTATCAGACGCAGCAGATGTGTCCGGCCCTTTCCGGGAGGCACGAACTTCTCGACATGATCGGAAAAGAAAAGGGCTCCCACCTTGTCATTGTTCAATATGGCACTGTAGGAGAGCACTGCCGCAATCTCGGCTATCCTTTCACGCTTGGTGTCGCCCGCTGTTCCGAAGAGGCCTGAACGGCTCACGTCCACGAGCAGCACCACTGTCAGTTCCCTCTCCTCCTCGAAGACCTTGACGTAGGGCGAACGGAGCCTTGCGGTCACGTTCCAGTCCATGGAGCGCACGTCGTCACCCCAACGGTACTCGCGCACCTCGCTGAAAGCCATGCCCCTGCCCTTGAAGGCCGAATGGTACTCTCCTGCGAATATCTGGTGCGAGAGGGCCTTGGTCCTTATCTCAATCTTCCTGACCTTGCGGAGAAGGTCGCTTGTACTGCTATGGTACGATGACGGCATTTATTATCCTCTCTATGATGTCCTCGGGAACAACATTCTCCGCCTCAGCCTCGTAGCTGAGTCCTATTCTGTGGCGCAGAACCTCGGGGCACACGGCCCTCACGTCTTCAGGAATCACATAGCCGCGGCGCTTGATGAAGGCATAGGCCTTTGCAGCCATGGACAGGCTAATGCTCGCACGCGGCGACGCGCCGTAGGAAATGAAGCCGGCGAGATCGGAGAGTCCGTAATCGGCGGGCGTGCGGGTAGCATACACTATGTCTACTATATAACGTTCGATTTTCTCATCCATATAGACCTCCCTGACGACCTTCCTTGCGCGTATGATGTCCTCGGGGCCTACGACCTTCTGGGCCTTGGGGAAAGTTGAACTGTTGTTCATGCGTATAATGAGGCGCTCTTCGTCCTTGGAGGGATAGCTGACCACCACCTTGAGCATGAAACGGTCCACCTGGGCCTCGGGGAGAGGATAGGTTCCCTCCTGCTCTATGGGGTTCTGCGTAGCCATCACGAGGAAAGGTTCAGGCAGGGGATAGGTCTTGTCTCCGAGGGTCACGTGACGCTCCTGCATGGCTTCAAGCAGGGCCGACTGCACCTTAGCCGGAGCACGGTTAATCTCGTCCGCGAGCACGAAGTTGGCGAACACAGGGCCCTTGTGAACCTCGAACTGTTCCTGTTTCTGGGAATAGATAAGCGTTCCCGTAACGTCGGCGGGAAGAAGGTCGGGAGTAAACTGGATACGGCTGAACTGGGCGTCTACCGCCTGGGCAAGCGTACTGATTGCCAAGGTTTTAGCCAGTCCCGGCACACCTTCGAGAAGTACGTGGCCGTCAGCCAGCAGGGCTATCATCATATTCTCGACCAGGCGCTTCTGGCCGACTATTACCTTGCCCATCTCAAGTGAAAGAATATCAACGAAAGCGCTTTCCTTCTGTATGCGGTCGTTGAGCTCCTTTATGTTTACACTTTCCATAGTTTTTTTACTTTTGTATGTTATGCGCTATTATATCAAGTTGTCTTACTGCGGCGCAGGATTCAACGGCTGGCAGGTCCAGCCGGATGCCCCGAGCGTACAGGCTGAAATCGAAAAGGCCTTGTCCACACTTCTGCGTACCAGAACCCCGGTGACAGGGGCGGGACGCACGGATACAGGGGTTAACGCCAGGGGCTACATCGCCCATTTTGATGCCAACCTTCTGCCTGACCGGAGGAATTTGGTCTACAAATTAAATGCCATCCTACCGCCAGGAATCTCCGTCCAGGAGATAGGTCCGGCGCAGGAAAATTTCCACGCCAGGTTCAGTGCAACGGGCCGCCAATATACCTATTTTCTCCATAGAGTCAAAGACCCCTTCATCGATTCTTCTTCCTATTTCTGCAACTACCCGGGGCTGGATTTCGCTCTGATGAACCGGGCCGCCGCCCTGATAGAGGGCAGACACGATTTCCGCTGCTTCGAAAAGACCGGGGCGGACAGCAAAACCAGCATCTGCACGGTGTTTTCCGCTTCATGGAGCCCGTATGAGCCGGTAATGCCCGCATGGCAGACGGAGGAAGCAAAGACCGGGGTTCCCTGCAGCCCGGCGGACGATACGGATTTCAATTCATTCCGCTACTGGAGATTCGACATCAAGGCAGACCGCTTCCTCCGCAATATGGTGCGGGCCGTAGTCGGAACCCTGATAGAGGTCGGCAGGGGAAAACGTGATATGGAGAACTTCGCCTCGCTGATACTTCCCGCGGATTACGGGGAAAGTTCCGCCGCCACTGCAGGGACACATCCCCGCTGTGCTGCAGGAGAATCCGTGCCGGGCAAGGCCCTCTTCCTCTCCGCAATAGAATATCCGTCATTTTGACAGGCGTGAGGACCCCGCGGTTTTGTCGGAAATTTAAGTATATTTGCGAGTTAATTGTAACTAAACCGATTCCGATATGCTTTTCACTTTACTACAGGCGGATATAATCGAAACCGTGCCTGTGCAGCAGCAGATGTCATACTCCTTGATTGAAATGGCCGCAAAGGGCGGATGGCTGATGATAGTCCTCCTCCTCCTTTCGATAATCGCCATCTACATCTTCGGCAAGAAGTGGTGGTCCATACGCCAGGCTGGCAAAATCGACAAGGACTTCATGATGGACATACGCGACTATATCCATGAAGGAAAAATAAAGTCCGCAAAGACCCTCTGCTCGAAGTATGATGTCCCCGTGGCAAGGATGGTCGAGGCCGGTCTTTCGCGTGTAGGCAAACCCCTCAGCGACATACAGATAGCGATTGAGAACGTGGGCAATGTCGAGGTCGCAAGGCTCGAAAAGGGACTTCCCTACCTCGCCACGATTGCCGGCGGCGCCCCGATGATAGGATTCCTCGGAACCGTGATGGGTATGGTCCAGGCGTTCTTCAACATGTCCAACGCCGGCAACAACGTCGACATCACCCTGCTCTCCGGCGGTATCTACACCGCAATGATTACGACCGTGGGAGGTCTGATTGTCGGAATCCTGGCGTATTTCGGCTACAACTACCTGACTGCGAGAATCTCCGCCCTCGTGTGCAGTATGGAGAGCGCGATAATCGAGTTCATGGATGCCATAAGCGACCCTGCGGCAGGCCCCCGGGATGAGCAGGACGCCGCAAACGGAAACGCCTAAAGTGAACAGTCATGGCCCTCAAACGGATAACCAAGGCAGACCCCAACTTGTCGATGGCCTCCATGACGGACATCGTGTTCCTGCTGCTGATATTCTTCCTCGTGACTTCGACTCTCGTCAATCCGAACGCGCTCAAACTGATGCTCCCGAGAAGCACCGGCCAGGTGAGCGCCAAGGCCACGGTGAGCGTGTCAATCAAGGACTGGGGAGAAGAGCACTACACCTACCATATAAACGGAGACCAGGCCCCCGTGCCCTTCAGTCTCCTTGAGGACGAGCTCATAGGCCTGCTCCAGACAGAAGAAGACCCCACCTTCTCGATTTACGCTGACGAGAGCGTACCCATCGGGGAGGTCGTCCAGGTAATGAACATTGCCAAACGGAATCATTATAAAGTAATTCTGGCCACACAGCCCGAGTAATGGCAAAGCGCTTCGACAACGACCGTATCGGAACTTTTACCGGCGTCGCCCTGACGTTGGCACTCCATTTGATTGCATTGGCGCTCGTGTCGTTCAACGGCCTTAGCTACATCTATCCGCCGCCGGAGGAGAAGACCCTGCTGATAGACTTCACCGACGAGCCGCAAGCCCTGGTGCAGGAATTATACGGAAGGGCCCCGCAGGCGGAGGAAACAGACCTTGACAATCCTGTACAGCTTGTGCAAAGGAGCGCATCTCCCTATACGGACGCGAACCGGAATCTCACTCCCGAGACCGCGCCGGACGATTTCGGTGACGTGGATGTGCCTGCGCCGGAACCCGAGGAACCCGTACTCGACCCGAGGGCAAGTTTCCCGGGAATGGCGAGAAGGGACACCACCCTCACGGCCCCGCACTCCGCCATGGAGAGTTCTTCCGGCTTCAGGGCGGGACAGCCCGACGGCAACACCACGAGCGGCAGGACGGATGCAAGACCGAACGCCCACCTGAAGGGAAGAAGCACAGTGGGCAACGTGCCGCGACCGGTCTACAACGTACAGGAAAGCGGTATAGTAGTAGTGAATATTGTGGTAGACAATTATGGAAACGTGGTACGTGCGGTGCCGGGAGGCGAAGGTACCACCGTTTTGGACAAGACTCTTTATAATGCGGCACGCAACGCCGCGATGGAGACACACTTCAACATGAGCGCGGATGCTCCGGCAATGCAAGAAGGAACAATAACTTATTATTTTAATCTCAAGTAAAAATGGATCAGTTTACAAAAGAAGGCCGCAAGCTTAGACCGAGGAGAACTCAGGCCGAACGCAAGCCTAATTTCGAGAAAGTCGAGTACGACACTTCTTCTCGCACCTATCAGGCTGAAGGCTACGGCGAACACAGGAACTATGGCGAGCGCAGAACTTACGGAGGAGAGCGCAGGAGCCATGACGAGTACAGAAACCACGACGACAACTCCCGTCCCTACTCGGAGAGAAGGCCCAGAACCCAGGGCTACGGACAGCAAAACCGCAGTGGAAGCTACGGTGGCGGACGGAAGAACTATTCCCGCAACCAGGGCTACGGACGGCCGAACCGCGGTGGCAACGGTGAGGGCAGAAACTATGGTGAAAGCAGAGGCTACGGCGAAGGCAGAAACTACAGCGAGGGCAGAAACTACGGTGAGGCCAGAAGTTACGGTGAGAGCCGGGGCTACGGCAATTACCGTGGCGGAGCTTATGGAGAGCAGCGTGGAAGCACTTACAGCCACGGAGGCGGAAGACCCTCTTACCGTGACAGGGCTTATGGTGAGGAGCGCGGCTCTTACGGCGAATCACGCGGAACCTTCAGGTCAGGCGAAAGGCCGCGCCGCGACAGCAGGCCGGGCTTCAACAACAGGAACACAGCCAGGAAACGGCCCTACAACAGGATGCCCAGACGCTCTTCGGATGCATCATTCCAGGGTATAAACCGTATGATTGAGCGCCGTCCCATTGTGAACGGCAACTCCACCGACGAACAGTATGTAGTACCCGTAAAGGATGTGGTACGCCTCAACAAGTTCATCGCCAATTCGGGCGTATGCTCACGCAGGGAGGCCGATACCATGATTCAGGCGGGAGTGGTGACAGTCAACGGAGAGGTCGTGACCGAACTTGGAACGAAAATCAATATCAACACCGATGATGTCCGCTTCAACGGCGAAAGGCTGAAGGGCGAGGAAAAGGTGTACATCATAATGAACAAGCCCAAGGGCTACGTGACCACTGCCAGCGACCCTCACGCGGACAAGACCGTGGTAGATCTCGTGAAAAACTGCCCGGCAAGGGTATATCCCGTAGGCAGACTGGACAAGAACACCACCGGAGTCCTGCTTCTGACCAATGACGGGGAACTCGCCGAAAGGCTGACCCACCCCTCATACGACAAAAAGAAGATTTACCAGGTGCTGCTGGACAAGGAGCTCAAGGACGAGGACAGGCAGAAGATACTCGAAGGCGTGGAACTCAGCGACGGCATGGAAAAGGCCGACGAACTCGAATATATCGACGAGGGCGACAGGCGCAAGCTCGGCATAGAGATACACTCCGGCAAAAACAGAATAGTACGCCGTCTCTTCGAAAGTCTCGGCTATACCGTAAGGACCCTTGACCGCGTTTACTTCGCCGGACTCACCAAGAAGGGGCTGAAGAAGGCCGAATGGAGATACCTCAACGAAGGCGAGGTCAATATTCTGAAGATGGGGGCTTACGTATAATGGCGCACCGCTCCGGATTCGTAAACATAATAGGCAACCCCAATGTCGGAAAGTCGACCCTGATGAACGCCCTGGTCGGCGAGAAACTGTCGATAGTGACGGCGAAGGCCCAGACCACCCGCCACAGGATTATGGGCATAGTCAACGGGGAGGACTGGCAGATAGTCTATTCCGACACGCCCGGCATACTCAGGCCGGGATACCGGTTGCAGCAGAACATGATGAATTACGTCGACGAGGCCATAGGTGACGCCGACGTGATTCTTTATGTGACCGACACCGTGGAGACCTCAGACAAGAACTCGGAATATCTCGGGAAACTCGTCAGGGTCGAATGTCCGGTGATAGTGGTTATCAACAAGATAGATATAAGTTCCCAGCCCAAGGTCATGGAACTGATGAAATACTGGCAGGACAGGCTTCCGAAAGCCAGCATCATCCCCGTATCGGCCACGGAGCGCTTCAATCTCGGGAAGATACTCGACACCGTTGTCCCGCTCCTCCCGGAATGCCCGCCATGGTACGACAAGGATGCCTTCACGGACAGGAACCTGAGGTTCTTCGCCTCGGAAATCATCAGGGAAAAGATACTCCTCAACTACAAGGAAGAGATTCCCTATTCCTGCGAGGTGGGCATAGAAAGTTTCAAGGAAGGTTCCGAGAGGTACGAGATCAGCGCGGTAATCTATGTCATGCGTGAATCCCAGAAAGGCATAATCATAGGCCGCAACGGATCCGCCCTCAAAAGGGTAGGCACCCAGGCGAGGCTCGACATGGAGGATTTCTTCCAGAAAAAGGTGTACCTCAACATATACGTGAAGACCGACCCGGACTGGAGGGAAAGCAAAAAGGAACTCAGAAAATTCGGATACGAAAACTGAAACGGAATGATAGACGAAGAAGATATAATCACGGAGGAACTGGCGGAAGAAGTGACCGTCACGACAGAACCCGGCAAGTTCGACAAGCTCCTGAATTCGGACGCCCAGCAGTTCAAGCTGTCCGGAATGTTCAGGGACTGGTACCTGGATTACGCCTCATACGTAATCCTGCACCGTGCCGTGCCTGACATAGTGGACGGACTGAAGCCTGTGCAGCGCAGGGTACTGCATGCGATGTACCGTATAGACGACGGTTCCTACACCAAGGCCGCAAACATCGTGGGACAGGCCATGCAATACCATCCGCACGGCGACCAGTCCATACTCGGCGCCCTTGTCCAGCTCGGGCAGAAGGGTTTTACCGTGGACTGTCAGGGAAACTGGGGAAACATCTTCACCGGAGACCAGAACGCAGCTCCGCGATATATCGAGGCGCGTCTGACCAAATTCGCCAAGGAGGTGATTTTCGACCCCAAGGTCACCGAATGGATGACTTCCTACGACGGCAGGAACGACGAACCCGTGCAGTTGCCCGTGCGCTTTCCCCTGCTGCTCGCCCAGGGCACAGAGGGCATAGGCGTGGGTATGTCGTCCAAGATACTTCCGCATAACTTCAACGAACTCATAGACGCTTCCGTGGCCATACTCGAGGGCCGGAGCTACGAACTCTATCCTGACTTCCCCACCGGAGGCCTTGCCGACTGCAGCAAGTACATGCAGGGACGGCGCGGCGGCAGCGTGAGAGTAAGGGCAAAGGTGGAGAAGGTCGACAAGAACACCATAAAAATCAGCGAACTCCCCTACGGGAAATGCACCCGCGAACTTATAGAGTCCATACTCAAGGCCAAGGACAAGGGGAAAATCAAAATCAGGAAAATCGAGGACATGACCACCTCGGAGGTGGACATACTCATACATCTCACGAACGATGTCTCGCCCGACAAGACCATAGACGCGCTCTACGCCTTCACGGACTGCGAGTGCAAGATTGCCCCGAACGCCTGCGTGATACGCGACAACAAGCCGGAGTTCCTGACGGTCAACGATATTCTCGAATACAGCACCTTCCACACCCGCGACCTGCTTCTCCAGGAACTCAGGATACGCATGGCCGAGCTTGAGGAGGACTGGCATTACAGTTCGCTCGAGCGCATCTTCTTCGAGAACCGTATCTACAAGGTGCTGGAACAGGACCAGAGGGACTGGGAAAGCCAGCTAGACGAAGTGCTGGCGGCAATGAAGCAGTACCAGGACATGTTCCGCAGGGAAATCCTGCGCGACGACATACTCAAGCTCGTGGAGAAGCCCGTGCGCAAAATCTCGAAATTCGACACCAGGGCCCTGGACGAAAAGATACGCTCCATAGAGGAGAACATGCTTCAGGTGGCCTCGGACATAGAGAATATCACCGGCTACACCATAGCCTGGTTCAAGTCACTGAAGAAGAAATACGGCAAGAACTACCCGCGACGCACCGAACTCACCGGCTTCGAGACCATAACGGCCACCCGTGTGGTCAACAACAACGCCAAACTCCAGGCCAACCTCGTGGAGGGCTTCGTGGGAATAGGTCTGAAGAAGGACGACGGAGGAGAATTTGTCTGCGACTGCTCCGACATGTCGGAAATCATAGTCATAGGCAAGGACGGGAAGTTCCGCATCACCAAGGTGCAGGACAAGGCTTTCTTCGGCAAGGACCTGCTCTATGTAAACGTGTTCAACCGCGGAGACAACCGCATGATTTACAACGTAATATACCGCGAAGGCAAGTCGAGCGTATATTACGCAAAGAGGTTTGCCGTGACTTCCGTGACCCGCGACAAGGAGTATGACATCAGCTCAGGCGTGGAGGGTTCGCGCATAGTCTGGTTCAGCGCCAACCCCAACGGAGAGGCCGAAACCGTCCGCATCCAGCTCCGGCCGAGACCCAAGCTGAAGAAGACCTGGTTCGAATACGATTTCTCCGCCCTCGCTATCAAGAGCCGCACTGCAAGGGGTAACCTCGTAAGCAAGAACGTCATACAGAAAATCAGCCTCAGGAGCAAGGGAGTGAGCACCATTGAGGGCAAGGACATCTGGTACGACTCCGACATACAGAAACTCAACGATGAAGGACACGGGCTCTATCTCGGCCAGTTCTCCGACAACGACAAGGTTCTCGCGGTATTCCGCAACGGCACGTGGTATACCACCTCCTTCGAGCCTGGCACCAGATACCACGGCGACGTGCTGCTGATAGAGAAATACGAGGTGGACAAGACCTTTACGGCCCTCTACTATGACGGCAATTCCAAGAGTTTCTACGTCAAGCGTTTCTCCTTTACCGTCAGCGACAACACTCCCCAGAGCTTCATCTCCGACGGGACCAGGTCGAAGCTCATAGAGCTCAGCGACGACAGGCATCCCCAGTACGAAATAAGTTGGAAGGACGAACTCAAACAGCCCGAAGCAGTGGATGCCGAGCAGTGGATAGCCAAGAAGGGCGTGGCCGCAAAGGGCAAGAAATGCTCGGCCAAGGGCGAAATCAAGAGCGTCAGGTTTATCGAGCCCCTCGTCAAGGAAGAGGACAAGGAGGAGGCGGAGCCTGTCCTGCCCGCAGTGCCGGAGATTCAGGACAACGAACCCGACGCGACGGAAGAAAGAGAAGAACTCACATTATTCTGATAACCAATATGGAAAAATTCGGTCTCATAGGCTATCCGATAGCCCATTCTTTCAGCCCGAGGCTCTTCACCATGGCCTACGACGGCAAATACAGCTACGAGCTCATCGAGACCTGTGACTTTGAGGAGGCCTGGTCGCGCTTCCTCAAGAATTACAAGGCCATCAATGTCACGGCCCCGTTCAAGGGCAATGCCTTCGAACGTGCCGACTTCCTCAGCCCCGAATGTGAACGGGTGGGGGCCACGAATCTCTGCGTCAAGAGAGAGGACGGCTCGGTAAAGGCCTGGAATTCCGATTATCTCGGGGTCAGAGCCCTGCTCGAACCCCTTGAGAAAGGCAGTCTTGCGGTAGTGGGCTATGGCGGAGCGGGAAAGGCTGCTCTCGCCGCCGCCGAGGACCTGGGCTTCAACACCACCCTGTACAGACACGACGGCATAGCCTCGGGAATCACTTCGGACGTGGTGGTATACACCCTGCCCTGCGCAGTCGAAGGCATAGACAGGATAGAGTGCGGTGTTCTGATAGAGGCGAACTACAAAGACCCCTGTCTCAGTTCCCACCCCGGATACATACCCGGAACGCTGTGGCATTTCAGACAGGCGGTTTTGGGATACAGTCTCATGACAGGCGAAACTCCCGTACTCGAGGAGGCCCGTATTCCCGAATATTACTCTCCTTCAGGGAAATAAAGAAGCTATTCCGCCGTTCTCTGGCGCACGGCTTCAAAGAGCAGTACCGCCGCCGACACGGATACATTCAGCGAATCCAGTCTTCCGAGCATAGGGATGCGTATGTGCGCATCGGCCGCGTCTCGCCACTCCCGGCTGAGGCCTTCCGACTCTGTGCCCATTACGAGGGCCGTGGCTTCACGCATTCCACAATCGTAATAGAGTTCCGAATCCTGAAGCTGCGCGGTCAGTATGCGTATTTTCCTGCTTTTCAGAAAGGCTATGGCCTCGGCGGAACTGCAGCATACACAGGGAACGGTAAACACCGCTCCTATGGAGGCCCTGATGATATTGGGATTGTAAAGGTCGGTGTGTCCCGGGCCGCAGATAATCATGGCATCCGCCCCGGCGGCATCGCAACTCCTGAGCATGGCCCCTATGTTGCCCGGCTTTTCCACACTCTCGGCCACGAGAATCAAGGGTCTCTCCGGCAACTCCAGGCCGTCCAAGCTCAGTTCCACGGACCTCATCTCGGCAATCACGCCCTCGGTACCCCCGCGATAGGCCACCCGGGAATAGACTTCGGGTGAAATCCTGAAAATCCTCGACTGCGGGAAGGCCCCGGCGAGACCTGCGGGGAGGGTGTCCGTTCCGAGAATCTCCGGACAGAAGAAAAGCGAATCCCCCGAATAGCCCGCAGAGAGACAATGGTCCAGTTCCCTCATGCCCTCGAGCACGAAAAGACCGCTTTCCCGTCTTTCAGAAGATTTCTGTTGAAGGGAAAGCAGCCTGCGTATCTTGGGATTGGACGCCGAACTTATAGTCTCTGTCACCTTTATCAGTATCTGATCTTTCCGAAGCTGTTCATTTTGGTCTTGCCCCTTTCTCCTACTCTTCCCCGGAAGACTGGTCCTCAGAATCTTTCTTCTGGGATTTGAGCACTTTCTCCGGCCTCATCTGAGGGAAGAACAGCACGTCCTGAATCGTGGTCTGTCCCGTCATGAACATTGTCAGACGGTCTATGCCCATTCCGAGTCCGGAAGTGGGAGGCATACCGTATTCGAGTGCGCGCACGAAGTCCATGTCAATATACATCGCCTCGTCGTCGCCCTTGCTCTTGAGCCTCGCCTGCTCCTCGAAGCGCTCAAGCTGGTCTATGGGGTCATTCAGCTCGGAATAGGCGTTGCACAGTTCCTTGCCGCAGACGAACAGCTCGAAACGCTCGGTCAGTTCCGGATTGTTGCGGTGGCGTTTGGTCAGAGGCGACATCTCCACCGGATAGTCCGTGATGAAAGTCGGCTGTATCAGCTTGTCCTCGCAGTAGTCGCCGAAAATGGCATCTATCAGCTTGCCCTTGCCCATCGAAGGCTCGGTGTGTACCCCGAGTTTGTCGCAGGTGGCACGCAGCGCAGCCTCATCCATGCCGCTGATGTCCACTCCGGCGTATTCCCTGATAGCCTCGAGTATGGGCAGGCGCCTGTACGTTCCGCCGAAATCTATCTCATTGTCCCCAATCTTCACGGTCAGGCTGCCGTTCACCTCCAGGCACACCTTCTGGAGCATTTTCTCGATGAAATTCATCATCCAGATGTAGTCCTTGTAGGCCACGTAGATTTCCATGCAGGTGAACTCCGGGTTGTGGGTCTTGTCCATGCCCTCGTTGCGGA
>CAZMTY010000021.1:0-31823 GCA_964569595.1 uncultured Muribaculaceae bacterium | reverse complement strand
ATTTCTTGTGCTGTCGGGATGATCTGACTCGAACAGACGACCCCCACGTCCCGAACGTGGTACGCTAACCAACTGCGCTACATCCCGCCGATAGAAAAATAAACTTGCCCTTAAGCAAGTTTATTAATATATACTGCCAGTCCGCTTTTGAGATTAGAGGCCTTGTTCTTGTGGATAACCCCAATCTTCGCGAGCCTGTCAATCATCGAATAAACCTTGGGTGCGTTCTTCTCTGCAGTAGCCTTGTCTGTAGTGTTGCGCAGGTCGCGTATCGCGTTCCTCGTTGTCTTTGCATAATATCTGTTATGCAATCTGTGCCGTTCGCTCTGGCGCGCGGCCTTCTTAGCTGAAGCTGTATTTGCCATTGTTTTATCTTTTAAATATTGTAGTGGGTAGGAGAATCGAACTCCTATTGCAGGAATGAAAATCCTGAGTACTAGCCGTTATACGAACCCACCGACTCTACCCCAAGGGACAAGGCCCCGTGCGGGGAGTGCAAATATACGTATTTTTTTGTATATGACAAATTAATTTTCGCTCTTTTGCTCCTTTTGTTCCCATTCCCAGGAGTACAGCAGGGCCTCCACCTGAAGCATGTATTGCCTCTTGTCGTAGCGCGGGGCATAGACGAAGGCCTCCGCTACTATGATGTCCTTGCCGTCAGGGCTGTAGAAGGAGTGGGACACGAAGGGCCCGCCCATATAGTCGTTCGCGACTTCCCACAGTCCGCGTGTTTCTACGAAGGCGTGTCCCCTGTACCTCATGCTTTCAAACAGGGGAGTGAGGTACTCGCTGGTCGTCATATAGGTGTTCTCGAACATTCCCGGGACGTTCTCCCTCATCACCTCGTTGCGCTTGGAGATGATGGCCTCGGGAGTAAACGGGTCATCGGCCGGCACGGGATATTTGTAGACCAGCACGTCCTGGTAAACATAGGTCCTGTCGTAGGCCACCCACGCGAAGTCATCGGTCTTCGTCATAAGTTTGTATCCCTTGGGGAAGTGGGGGGAACCGCCGAATATCCTTGTGAGGGTGTCTGCAATGGAAACTTCCTCGTAAAGCAGGGCGTTGGCTATGACCCTGTCGCGCTCTGCCTGTTCGATATAGCGCACTATGTTGACACTGTTCTCGTCCAGCAGTCTTGTCGCCTCCCCGACATCAGCCGCGCTTATCTGCACCACACTCTGCGGCCTGGCCCAGGCGTTCTTGTGATAGAATACTCCGGTGGTGTCGCATTGGGGATTAACGTCGAAGATTACAATATTGCGGTGAACCTGCAGCAGGTTGGAAAATCCGGCCTGAGGAACGTTCAGAAGGGTGAAAAGAGGCTCTTTTTGAGGAAGAAAAGGAACATCGTCGGCCAGAGTGCCACGGACTTTCTCTCCAAGCTCTCCCTCCCAGTAATCCTTGTCTATGACTACCAGAACCTCACCGATTTTTCCGCTCACATTGGGAAGCATGGTTTCGGTTCCCTTGCATCCTGAGCTAAGGAAAGCGGCTGTCATGACAGCCAGAACTGCATGTAAACCGGAGACAAGAACTTTCTTCATAATATTGGTTTTTCGTGTAATTATGGTGTTGGTTGACAACTCTGCAAGTTAATAAATTTCCGAATTACTAACGCAAGCGCTACCTGAACAATCTCCCTATGTCGTTCCCTATGGCGAGCAGCATGATGCCTAAAATCAGGACCATGCCTATCATCTGGGCTGTCACGAGGAAACGTTCGCTGGGCTTCCTTCCGGTCAGCATCTCGTAGAGCGTGAACAGGATGTGTCCGCCGTCGAACGCCGGAATGGGCACGAGGTTGATTACGGCGAGCATGATGGACAGCAGGGCTATGATGTTGAGGAAACCGTACCAGTTCCACCTGTCGGGGAAGGCCTGGCCTATGGCAATGAAACTGCCGACGGACTTGTAGGCCCCGGTCGACGGCTTGACGAGGAGTTTGAGGTCGCGCAGGTATCCGCCTATGGTTTCACCCGTGAGTTTGAGGCCTGCGGGAATGGCGCCAAGCAGGTCGTAGTGTTCCACCTTCACGCCGGGAGTCTGCATATAGACCCCCATAAGTCCGCTGGTATCCACCTTCACGGGCATGGTGAGAGTGTCGTTGTCGCGCACAACCGAGGCTGTGACCTCCTTCCCCCTCAATTCGGCGAGTATGGGACGTGAATCCTGAAGATACTGTATCTCGTTGCCGTCCACGGCCACTATTCTGTCGCCCTGCCTGAGCCCGGAACCATGGTTGGGACCGCTTTCGGCTATGGAGTCTATCACGAAGGGCACTGCCAGGTCGAACATCAGAGGGGAAGTGAGAACCTCTTTTATCATTGCCTGGTCGATGTATATGCTCACGGTGTCGCTGCCGCGCAGCACTGTGGCCACGTGGACGTCCCTGCGGGCGAGGTCAGCCTGGAGCATGCCGAAGTTCTCGGGAGTGTAGTCGTCAAAGCTCAATATCCTGTCACCGGTACGGAAGCCCATCTCGTAGGCGAGCTCGTTGACGTAGATTTTGCTGTCGCTGTTGTCGATGTAGGCCTGACCCCAGATTGCCATTATCGCTATGTAGGTGATTATGGCGAAGATGAAGTTGTTGAGCACGCCGCCGGCTATGACCAGGAGTCTCTGCCACGCGGGTTTGGCCCTGTATTCCCAGGGCTGGGGTTCCGAGGCCAGGTGCTCCGTGTCGAGGGATTCATCTATCATTCCGGCTATCTTGCAATAACCCCCGAAGGGCAACCAGCCTATGCCGAATTCGGTTTCGCCCCATTTCCAGCGCGCTATGGCCTTACCCTTGATGTCGAAGAACAAATAGAACTTTTCTACTCTTATACCGAAAATGCGTGCCCATGCGAAATGTCCAAATTCATGTATGATTATGAGTACGGACAGCGCAATGATGACCTGAAGGGCCTTAATTAATAAAACCATCTGCCTTTGATGCCGTTTCCTTGTTAGTTTCGAAAATATCGTCGAGGGTGGGGTTTTCCACAAAATTAATACCATTGAGGCACCTCTCGTTGATGCGGGCGATGTCGTAGAATGAAATCATGTCGCGCAGGTAGGCCGCCACGGCAATCTCATTGGCCGCATTCAGGGTGCAGGGTGCATTGCCTCCGCGTCTGAGGGCTTCGTAGGCGAGTTCGAGGCAGGGGAAGCGTTTGAGGTCGGGTGCCTGGAAACTCAGTTTCCCGAGCGATGCGAAATCCATTTTCCTGTTGCCGATTTCGAGCCTCTGCGGGTAGGCGAGGGCAAAGGCTATGGGCTGGCGCATGTCGGGGCTGCCCAACTGGGCTATTACGGCGCCGTCAGAGAATTCCACCATGGAGTGGACCAGCGATTCGGGATGCACGACCACGTTGATTTTCTCGGCAGGCATGTCGAAGAGCCACCGTGCTTCGATGACTTCAAAACCCTTGTTCATCATAGTGGCCGAGTCTATGGTCACTTTCGCTCCCATGTTCCAGTTCGGATGTTTGAGGGCTTCGGCCGCCGTGGCCGCGGCTATACGGTTGCGCTCCCAATCGCGGAAAGGGCCTCCGGAAGCCGTGAGATGTATCTTTTCCACCTTGTTTCCGCAGGCGCCCTGCAGACACTGGAAAATGGCGGAATGCTCCGAGTCCACCGGCAGTATACGGGCGTTGCGCCTGCGCATGAGTCCGGTGACCAGACTGCCTGCGGCCACGAGGGTTTCCTTGTTTGCAAGGGCTACGGTCTTGCCGGCATCGAGGGCGGCAAGTGTGGGCTTGAGACCGCTGAATCCTACCATGGCCCCCACGACTATATCCACGGAAGGCAGTCTGACAAGTTCGCACAGGCTTTCTATGCCGGCAGAAACCTCTATTCCCTTGGGTTTCAGGATGTCGGAGGTCTCCCTGTAGCGCGACTCGTCACAGATGACCACGTGGGCGGGGGAGAATTCCATAGCCTGGCTGACGAGCAGGTCCACGCTGCGTCTGGCCGAAAGAAGCTCCACTTCAAACAGATCTGGATACCTTCTGATTACATCGAGGGTCTGGGTACCTATCGAACCGGTGGAACCGAGTATGGCTATCTTCCTTTTTCTCTTCACTTACGTTAAAAACTGATGTATCGGGTCGGGTCGAGACTCTGTCCTCCGTGCCACAACTCGAAGTGCAGGTACTCCTGACCGTCCGACCCCGGTTCCTTGCCCACTATAGCAATGGGGCTTCCGGCATGGACCTGCGCCCCTGCGGAAACGAGAATCTCGCTGTTGTTCGAATATATGCTTATCAAATTGTCGTCATGCTGTATTATCGCCACGTAGCCCGTAAGGTCGTTCTTACCGCTAAAGATTACGGTGCCGTTGAGTACTGCGCCCACCACGGCCCCGGGAGTCGCGGTTATGTCCACTCCGGGGTGGAAAACCATGTCGAACTCCCTCGAAACCACTCCCTTTACCGGGGTGAAGAAGTGCATTCCCTCCACGGGCAGGGTGCGGCTGGAAGAGGCGCTGACGCCGAAACGTTCCTCGTTGATGACGGTCTCGCGCAGGACGGAGTCGCTTCTGCTCAGTTCGGCTTCAGTCTTGTCGGAAAGATAGGCTATATCCGCGCTGCCGAAGACGAGGCTGTCCAAATTGGCGGCAGGGCTCCCCGTGAGGACGTGCCTGAGATTGGCGGCATAGAGGTTCCAGCGTATCATGGCGCTTTCGAGCGAGTCTATCTTAATCGCGTTCTCCACGGCGGCCTTGCGCGAATGTTCGTCGGGATAGCCGGGAACTGTGGTCCTGATTGGAGTGAAGGCGATGATGCAGTACAGGAACAGCACCAAAATAATCATGGCCGCCGCAAGGGTGTAGACCGCCCGTGCCTTGGTGAAACGTACAGACTTGATACTTACATGGGTATCATTGTCTGTAATCGTCAGTCTGAACACCTTCGGCCGCTTTGGCTTATTTTGTCTTCCCATACTTTTTGATTAATTTTGCAGGATATATGGACAGAATCATAGGGATAGACTACGGCAAAGCGAGAGTGGGTGTAGCAGTGAGCGATCCGCTCCGAATCTTCGCCTCTCCCGTCGAGACTGTTCCGTCTGCAAAGATAATAGAATATCTAAAAAATTACGCCCTTTCCCAGACCATAGAACGCTTCGTGGTGGGCTATCCGCTCAATATGGACGGAACTCCGGCACAGGCGGCCCCTGACGTGGACGAGTTCCTGAAAAGACTGGGAAAAGCCTTTCCGGATGTGCCTGTAAGTCTTGAAGACGAGCGCTTTACCACGGTTCTGGCGCACAGGGCGATGATTGACGGGGGCATGAAGAAAAGTGAGCGCCGCGACAAGAACTCGGCGGACAGGATAAGCGCGGCGATAATATTGCAAAGTTATCTCGACAAGAAGAAATGATAAAACCTATTTATCTCTACGGCGCGGAAGTGCTGCGTAAGGTCGCGGAGCCTGCCGACCTGAATTCAAAGGAAGAACTCAAAACATTGGTGCAGGACCTGAAGGACACCCTCAAGGCCTCGGACGGTTGCGGGCTTGCGGCTCCCCAGATAGGGGTCAGCCTGCGCGTGGCCATAGTCGACGGCGACGTGATGTCGGACGTATATCCCTATCTCAAGGGCTTCTTCAGGGTGTTTATCAACCCGATAGTGGTGGAAGAGAGCGAAAAGAGCTGCGAATACAGCGAGGGTTGTCTCAGCATACCCGGAATTTATGCCGACGTGAGGCGCCCGGAAAGCATGGAGGTGGAGTATTATGACGAGAACTTCGAGAAAAAGAGGGAGAAGTTCGACAAGTTCGCGGCGAGGATGGTCCAGCACGAGTTCTCGCATCTGGACGGGGAGCTGTTTACGGACCTCGTGGCCCCGATAAGGCGCAAGATTATCGCCGGGAAGTTGCGGAACATTTCCCGCGGGAAGGTGGGTACGGCCTACAAGAGCAAGCTGAAATAAGCTGCAATTTATTGGTACAGAATTTGAACCTGTGGCCCCTCCAAGGCCGGGTCAAAAGTCGCTTTCGGGTCACCCCCACGCCGGTGAAACAGGAAATATTTACACAAACTGCATAGTAACACTGATTATTTTTTGAATTATGGGAGCATTTCATGCATACGACATCAGAGGTGTCTACGGTGAGGATTTCACGAGGGACACCGCGTACAAAATAGGTTATTTCATCCCCGGACTTCTCGGTGCCGGGAAGGTCCTCGTCGGCCGCGACTGCCGGGAATCTTCACAGGAAATCTATGACGCATTGGTAGAAGGAATTTGCGATGCCGGAGCCGATGTCTGGGACATAGGCCTGAGCAGCACTCCCATGGTATATTTCAGTACCGTGAACTACGGCTTCGACGCCTCGGTGCAGATTACCGCCAGCCACAATCCGGCACACTACAACGGTATGAAGGTGAGCCGGACAAATGCCCTGCCTGTGGGTCTGGATACCGGTCTGGGACAGATACGTGACTGGATAGACGAGGGACGTCCCACTCCGGTGGCTGAAAAGCGCGGCAAGATACACAAACTTGACATCCATGACGACTACATCAAGTTCATGTCGGCCTACAAGGGCGACTACAGCAATCTCAAGATAGCCTTCGACCTCTCGAACGGAATGGCTACGCTCTTTGCCCGCGAGGTATTCGGCGAGGAGCCGGCATATATCTTCGATACCATGGACGGCCGTTTCCCCAACCATGAGCCCAACCCTCTCGTGCCCAAGAACGTGGAACCGCTGAAGGAACTCGTGCGCAAGACCGGGGCTGACGTGGGGGTAATCTACGACGGAGATGCCGACAGGGTGATGTTCGTGGACGACAAGGCCCGCTTCGTGTCGCCCGACCTTATCGTCGGACTTATGGCCAGGTATTTCTGTGACGAGAGGGGAGAGAAGAATCCCTGTGTGCTCCAGGAGATACGCAGTTCCAAGGCTGTGGGTGAATTCCTTGAGCAATACGGTGCGGAACTCCATACCTGGAGGGTAGGCCGGGCGTTTGCCGCACCCAAGCTCCGTGAAATAGACGGGCTCTGGGGAGGCGAACTTGCCGGACACTACTACTTCAAGGATTTCTTCTATTCGGACAGCGGCCTGCTCTCTTCGCTGATTGTGCTGCGCATAGTGTCGGCGCTCAAGAAGCAGGGTATAAGTCTGAGCGAACAGATAGACGCCATGACCAGGTACTTCAACTCCGGTGAAATCAATTTCAGGCTCGAAGACAAGGCCGCTGCCATGGATGCCGTGCGCGAGCATTTCTGCGCTGCCGAGACTCCGCTGAAAATCATGGACTTCGACGGTTATCGCGTGGAATTCGAACAGTGGTGGTTCAATATAAGGCCGTCCAATACCGAACCCTACCTGCGTTTCATCTGTGAAGCCCGCACGGAGGAGATGCTGAAAACAAAGATTGAAGAGACCAAGGCACTGCTTGAAAAGGAATTCGGTGCAGTGAGGTCGTAAATATATAATGATGATCAAACTTCCATATTCTGCCGCGATGGGCATTATGCTCTGTTGCGGCGGCTTTCATGCAGCGACGGCCGGGGAACTGACGGACCCCGGTTATCCGCGTTCCGTAACGCCGGTTGAGACTTCCGTTAAAATTCCTGACGTGGAACCTCCTGCAGTGTCATGGATTCCCGAGGGTTACATTGCCGAGCCGGGCTTCTTCAAGGACGGCAGCGGGGTCGGAATAGACACCCTCGACATAGGTGACAGGAATTTAGTGATAATTCTCAGGGATGACCATACCTGGAGCTATGCCAAGAACACGAAGAAGCTCGAACAGACGAGTGTCTACACCGAATACTGGTCGCAGACCGAGGTGAATCCTTATTCCTCTCTGAAAGAGACGGATATGCCCTACCGCACTTCCATTTGTCTGGTGGACGAGGCCAGCACTTTCGTGTCTCCCTACACTACCAAGGTCTATTCGAAGTTCGGTTACAGGCGCGGACGCCGCCACATGGGAGTCGATCTGCCGCTTGTGACGGGAACTCCGGTAAAGGCTGCATTCGACGGCAGGGTAAGGCTGTCCAAATACGTCTCCGGTTATGGCAATCTCGTGATTGTGCGGCATGAGAACGGGCTTGAAACTTTCTACGGCCATCTTTCCAAGAGATTGGTGGAGCCGGGCGACTGGGTCAAGGCCGGGGATGAGATAGGACTCGGAGGTTCTACCGGACGCTCGTCGGGGTCTCACCTGCATTTCGAGACGAGATACATGGGCTTTGCCTTCGACCCCCAGCGCATAGTGGATTTCGAGAAGGGCGAGTTGAGGTCCAATGTCTTTGTTCTCCGCAGAAGCCACCTCGACCCTTCGTCGCGATATGTGCCGACTTCCATTGACGAGGAGGAGGATATATATGCGAACGACGAGAAGATTATAGCAGAGGAGATGGCGATAGCCGCGGAGAAAGCCGCGATGAAGTGGCATACGGTGCGCTCCGGTGAAACGGTTTCCGGGATAGCGGCGAAGTACGGCAAGTCCCAGCGTCAGATAGTCTCCCTGAATCCCGGCCTGAACGTGAACAAGATAAGCATAGGCCAGAAAATCAGGGTGAACTGAGCCCCTTTATTCCTCTTTCCAGACCTTGAGATACTCCTGAAGAGCCCACATCTCGTCGCGATACCTCGCCGCATGGGCGAAATCCAGTTCGGCCGCAGACTTCTTCATACGTCTGCGGTCTTCTTCTATCATCTTCTCTATCTGGTCCCGGGACATGGCACGGATTACCGGGTCCTGCAACACGGCCGCAAGGTCAGCCGTGACATAACCGTCGACGAAGGCGTCCCCGTCCCTGCGCTTCGAGTCATGGCCGAAGCCGACGGAAACATAACCGCGCCCGAGGTCTGAAGGATTGGGAATGTAGGTAGGATTATCGTAGGAGTTTGCGGCGCTGACCCGACCAGTAGTGCCGTCGGACAGATTCCTCCCCGCGGATTTCTCCCTTGAGCCATGCGTAAGTTCGCCCGCAAGCACATTCTGGCGCACTTCGATCTGGCGGGGCGTGATATTATGTAACTTATTGTATTCAATCTGCTTGCTGCGGCGGCGGTTCGTCTCGCGTATGGTCTCCTCCATGGACTTCGTGACCGAATCGGCATACATGATTACGAGCCCGTTCACGTTCCTTGCCGCTCGCCCTGCAGTCTGGGTCAGCGCCCTGCCCGTCCTCAGGAAGCCCTCCTTGTCGGCATCCAATATGGCCACGAGCGACACCGAAGGTATGTCCAGTCCCTCCCTCAGCAGATTCACACCCACCAGCACGTCGAACATTCCCCGCTTGAAATCCTCTATGATTTCCACCCTTTCAGCCGTATCCACATCGGAATGTATATACCTGACCCTTATGCCTATACGCCTCAGATATTCGTCCAATTCCTCCGCCATGCGCTTGGTGAGCGTAGTCACGAGCACCCTTTCGTCCAGCTCGCTGCGCTTGCGTATCTCCTCCACGAGGTCGTCCACCTGATTCCTGGTAGGCCGCACTTCTATGGGCGGGTCCAGCAGTCCTGTCGGACGCACGAGCTGTTCCACCGCGAGGCCCCCCGATTTCTCGAGCTCATAGTCCGCCGGGGTTGCGCTCACATAGATTTTCTGCCCGGTCAGCTCCTCGAACTCCTCGAACTTCAGCGGCCTGTTGTCGGCGGCTGCGGGAAGACGGAAACCGTAATCTATCAGCACCGACTTGCGGGAATGGTCGCCTCCGTACATGGCATGAACCTGGGGAAGTGTCACGTGGCTCTCGTCGATGAAAGTGATGAAGTCCTTGGGGAAATAGTCCAGAAGACAGAAAGGACGCTGTCCCTCCCTGCGCCCGTCGAAATAACGGGAATAATTCTCTATTCCGGGACAATATCCCATCTCCTTTATCATTTCAAGGTCGTACTCCACCCTCTGTTTCAGGCGTTTGGCCTCGAGTTCCCGTCCGGCCTTGATGAAAAAGTCCATCTGTTTTACGAGGTCGTCCTGTATCTGCGACACCGCCGCCACGCTCCTCTCCCTCGTGGTTACGAAGTTGTTGGCCGGGTATATGCTTATCTCGTCTATGTCCTCGATGCGGGCCCCGTTTACCGGGTCTATGATACTCAGGACATCCACCTCGTCGCCGAAGAACTCTATGCGCACGGCATTGTCCGCCCCGGCGAGGAACACGTCCACGGTATCGCCCCTCACCCTGAAGGTCCCCCGTTTGAAATCGGTCTCCGTGCGGCTGTAGAGACCGTCCACCAGCTTGTATAGCAGCCCGGTAAGACTGCGCCTTTCCCCCCTTCTCACCGTCAGCGTCTGCTCGTGGAAATCGTCGGGATTGCCTATGCCGTAAAGGCAGGACACGGAAGAAACGACTATCACGTCACGCCTCCCCGAAAGCAGGGCACTGGCCGCACTTAGCCGCAATTTCTCTATCTGGTCATTGATGCTGAGGTCCTTCTCTATGTAGGTGTCGCTCGAGGGGATATAGGCTTCGGGCTGATAATAATCGTAATACGAGACGAAATATTCCACCGCATTGACGGGGAAGAAGGACTTGAACTCACCGTAAAGCTGGGCGGCGAGAGTCTTGTTGTGGCTGAGTATCAGGGCAGGACGCTGGAGTCTCTCTATGACATTGGCCATGGTAAAGGTCTTCCCCGAGCCCGTGACCCCGAGGAGCGTGACATCGCCTACCCCGGCCGAGAGGGCGGAGCAAAGCTGGTCTATGGCCTCCGGCTGGTCGCCTGACGGACTGTATTCCGATTCGAGCTTGAACTTCATCCCGGCGAATATACGAACATTTATTATATTTGCCGTAATGGAGAAACTTATAGAAATGGCGCATGAGGTCGCCAGAACGGCCCTTGCCGATGAGACGCGTTACGACGGTTCACCTTTCATCGAGCATGCTGAAAATGTAGCCGGAATTGTGGAAAACGAGATAGGACTGCCGGATGTCTGCGTTGCCGCCGTGTACCTCCACGAAGCGACGAGGGCCCACAAGGACGTGGATATCAGCGCTTTCCCCGGCGACGTGAGGAATATAGTGGACGGACTGAACAAAATATCCACCATCAAGCCCAAGGATACCCGTCTGGAGGCCGAAAAATACAAGAAACTCATAGTCCAGTATTCGACCGATCCGCGCGTCATAGTCCTGAAGATAGCCGACAGGCTCGAGGTAATGCGCAAGCTCCATATCTTCCCCAAGAGTTCCCGCGACCAGAAGCTGCTCGAGACCACGATGCTCTACATGCCTCTGGCCCACCAGCTCAGCCTTTACAACATCAATAACGAACTCGGGGACATCTACCTGCGCTATTCCGAGCCCGAGCAGTACAGGTCAATCACCAACAAGCTCAAAGCCACGGAAAAGGACCGCGAACAGCTGACCGCGGAATTCATACGTCCGCTCGAGAAGAAACTTTCCGACGCCGGCATCACTTACAAACTCAAGGCGAGGACCAAGAGCGCCTTTTCCATCTTCCGCAAGATGCAGATGCAGAACGTGCGCATCGAAGGGGTACACGACATCTTCGCCATACGCTTCATCATCGACTGCGACGACGACCCCAAACTCGAAAAGGATCTCTGCTGGAAAGTCTATTCCTACGTGACCGAGGAGTATGAACCCGACCTCTCCAGACTGCGCGACTGGCTGACCACGCCGCGTCCCAACGGCTACGAATCCCTGCACATCACCGTCACCAACAAGCTCGGACAGTCGTTGGAGGTGCAGATACGCACCAAGCGTATGGACATAGAAGCCGAAAGCGGAAGCGCGGCACACTGGGCCTACAAGGGCATACGCCACGAGGCCTCGATAGACCGCTGGTTGCAGTCGGTACGCGAGGCCCTCGAACATCCCCTCGAGCTCAGCCCCGAACACCTGCCCTCTCCTACGAACAAGGAAATCTTCGTGTTTACCCCCACCGGCGAACTGCGCATACTCAGCGCCGGCGCATCCGTGCTCGACTTCGCCTTCAACATTCACTCCGGCCTGGGATGCCGCTGCACTGGAGGCAAGGTGAACGGGAAGCCGGTGCAGATCAAGGAGAAACTGAAGACTGGCGATGTGGTCGAGATAATGACGGGAAAGAACCAGAAGCCGAGCCGTGACTGGCTGGGCTGGGTGGTCACGTCCAAGGCCCGCACTAAGATACGCCAGGAGCTCGATGCCGCGGAGCGCAAGGCGGCTGCAGAAGGCCGGGAAATCCTGGAGAGAAGGCTCAGGAACTGGAAACTCGAGTTCCCCGACGATATGATGACCGAGTTCATGAAGGCCACGAAGTTCAGCTCCGAGATGACCCTGCTCGCAGCTATAGGCACGGAAGAACTCGACGTCAACGACATCAAGGAGTTCATCCAGAAGCAGGCCGCCAGGGAGGGACGCAGCTCTTCCAGGCAGGAACAGCCCGTGCAGGAGGAAGCGGCCAAAAAGTCCTACACCGGGTCGGGCACATCCGATGACATCCTTGTCATAAACGCGAAGAACGTAAAGGGACTCGACTACAAGCTGTCAAAATGCTGCAATCCGGTATTCGGCGACGACGTGTTCGGCTTCGTTACCAGGACCGAGGGCATCAAGATACACCGCATGTCCTGTCCCAACGCCGCAAGGTTGTTGGAGAAATATCCCTACCGCATCCAGAAAGTGATATGGCAGGACAGCACCGCCTCCGGAGAATTCCTCTGCACGCTCTCGATAGAGGCCGCCCTCGAGCATCCCGTGCTCAGCTCGATCATGGATATAATCGGGAAGTTCAAGGTGTCGATGCGTTCCTTCAATGTCAAGGTCAAGCAGAATCGGCGTGTCAGCACCTACGACATACAGGTCAGGCTGCTCGTACCGTCCAACACCGAACTTGACAAGGTCATCTCCCTCGTGTCGAACGTCCGCTACGTAATCAAGGTCAAAAGATTGTAAAATGACGAACGGAGAATTTTACGACAATTTCGAGAAGATAATGGAAGACGGGCTGGTGAAAATCTGCCGCGGCGCCGGACTCACGGGCGACAGCCTGCTCCGGTCCGACGACATAGATGCCCGCTGGGAGGTCTACGTCCGGGACTATGTGGCCGATGCGGTGGAGAACTTCAACAGCTACCCCGAAGCGGCGATTTCCTGGGCCGGATTCCTCGGCATGGCTGTGGCAAAACTCTGGGACAGCGACTGGAATGCCCATAAAGACGACCCCTACACCTCATTCTACGGCAGCCGTGGCTGGGACGACATGGACGAGCACATCCTCTATGACGTCTTGGGGCTCGAACCCGGCAGCCCCGAAGCCCGGAAACTCTCCGACACCATGTTGAGCTGTGCGCTTGCAATCCTGGGACTCATGCGTCACGAAGGCATAGAGACCTGTACGGAGAAGGGTTTCTTCATACTGACGAGGGCCTACTCGCTACTCTTCCGCATAGGCGAAAGCATTGAACTCAAGAGATTGGGCTACAAGGCCGTAAGACTGCGCTAACGTATCCCGCGGCGGTTCATTTCGCGACGGAAGGCAATCGCATTCCTGTTATGCTCCGAATAGGTGCGGGCGAAGACGTGGCGTCCGGAGAAATCAGCGCTCGCGCAGAAATAGAGATTTCCATTGCCCGGTTCCCCGCCGTAATCGGGGTTCAGCACCGCATCCAGCGCGGCCCGCGAAGGCACGCATATAGGTCCCGGCGGCAGACCCGGATACTTGTAGGTATTGTACGGGGAATCGACCTCCAGATGAGTACGCAATATCCTCCTTGGTTCGTAGTCGAAACAGAAAGCCACCGTGGGATCGGCCTGGAGCAGCATCCCCCGCTTGAGCCTGTTGAGATAGACACCGGCAATCAGGGGCATTTCCGAAGCTACGTTAGTCTCGGCCTCGACTATGGAAGCGAGTATGGACACCTTCATCATGTCGAGTCCCACATCTTCGGCCCTGGCCTTGTTCTGCTCCGTCCAATAACTGTCATAATTGCGCTTCATGCAGTCGAATATCCCGGCGGCGTCGCTTGTCCAGTATATCTCGTAGGTGGCCGGCATCAGCAGCGCGAACACTGTCGCGGGAGTGAAGCCATAGCCGGCAAGCATCAGACTGTCATTCAGGGCGGCATGGACGGCGGCGGAATCTATGAGGAGCTGGTCCGATATTTTGGCGGCTATATTGCCCTTGATTCTGAGATTGCCCGCGAGGGTCATGCGCACAGGGGTCTGCCAGCCGTTGTTGAGCATACGGGCCACATAGGCGCTGCTCTTGTCCGGCGAAACCGTATAATGGCCGGGGGTGAGATACTCGGCGACACGCTTTTTCCTGAACATGCGCTCCAGGCTGCCCCTGCGCTTCACCTCGGCCGAATCGCAGATAATTTCGAAGACCTGTCCGGCGGAATCCCCGGGATAGACGTATATCTCGGCCTTACGCCCGAAATTCGCCTGCCTGTTATCCGTAACGTAGCGCATGAGCGTCCACACGCCCGCCACCAGAACCGCAAGGACTGCTGCTCCGATTATCTTCAGAATACCTTTCTTCATTTTTCCTTTCTGAGAATTACCGTATCCCCCTCCTCGAGCGCTATCCTTTCAAGGGCGGGATTCATCTTCTTGAGGGACGCGAGCCTGATACCGAAACGCTGGGAAATGGCCCGGAGCGTCTCGCCATCTCTGCCTACTACATATTTGGACGTGCCCCTGGCCCCGCGTGCTTTCTTGCGGGCGAGGTAAACCATAGTGCCGGGTTCAAGTTCTTCCTCGTATTCAAGGTCGTTAAAACCAAGCAGTTCGTAAAGGAAAAGGCCGTTGGCCGAAGCTATATAGCGATAGGTCTCGCCCTCCTGTGCATAGATGAAAGGCACTCCGTTCTGCTCGAAAACCGGGCGGCTGAGCGACACTTTCACCGATTCACGATAGCGGTGCTTCACCTCGGCCGGCGCCACCTCGCGCGGGGTCTCCACCTGCAGAGGCGTTTCCACCTCGACCACTATACCCTGGTCGTAGAGCTGGAGCCCGTATCTCTCTATTATGGAAATCAGTTTGTTGGCGTAAGAAGGGTCGGTGGCGTAGCCCGCCTTCCTGAGCCCCCTCGCCCAACCCTTGTAATCAGTGGGATTGAGGTCAAAGAGCGACTTGTACCTGTCATTGGAACGCAGGAAATCCGAATGGTCCTGGAAAGAGGCCTCGACGTTACGGTATACCCTGAAGCACTCCTGCCGTGCGTCATCGTTCAGTCTCATGGTCCTGCCCCGCCAGTCGTTATGACATTTTATGCCGAAATGGTTGTTGCCCTTGGTCGCGAGTGTGGAAAGTCCGGAATCCGACTCGAGTATGCCCTGGGCAAGGGTTATGCTCGCCGGAACCCCCGTGCGCCTCATCTCCTTGACGGCAAGCCCAGAGTACTTCTCAATGTACTGCCTTGTCTGCTCCGTGGTCGCCCCAAGCGAAAAGAGCACGATTATCAGAAGAAATACGATGCGCCTTGAGTTCATAATCTGACAAATATACTAACAAGCCGAAAGGAAATAAAATTTTCGGCGGACTATTTTCAAAATCACTGTCGTATCGGAAAATTTTAAACTTTTTTGCGTCGTTATAGATTTTTTTTATTTATCTTAATCGGGGGAAAATTCCCAAAGTGAATGCACCGTGAGGTGTGAAACGGCCCGAGCCAGGGGCCGGACGTGATTTTTAACTGATTTTAACTCTATGCAAAATCTTGATTTCGAGCGACTGTTTTCAAAAAAACGACATGCGTTCGCAGAGTCAGGAGGGCGATTCAGGCCTCCACTTTTCCGTGTCTGACCGCGCTGAAAGGCGACATGCCGAAGTGCCGGAGACTGAGTTCATTACCGAGAGGAAAATCTAAAAGGAAACAAAATTACATTTTTTGACAAGCGATTATTGTTACTCTTTCCTTACCTTGGTCTTTGGTAAACTGCCAGAAGCAAGAACAAGAGTATAGCAAGAATTAAGCAAGAATAAAATAAGAACAAGAATATGCGTAGGAAATTATGTCTGTGCTTGGCGGCACTCCTCGTGTTGTGTCTTCAGGGTTGTTTGAGAGAACTCGGAATCGGAGAAGAGGTACCGAAGGCGAGCCTGACAATCAGGCTGAATCTTCCGGCGGGAACGGAATCCAACGTAAGCACAAAGGCCGGCTATGAGTCAGGCGGTGAATACGAAAACACCATTAACGCTTTGTATATCTATCTGTACACCAAGTCTACCGCAGTCGGAAACAGTACCGGGTGGTCGCTCCTGACGAGCAGAAACGTGACGGCGAGCGATATTCCCGACATTTCAACTGACGGCTCGGCTTCCATGTACCTCGACATAAGCGACCTCCCCATCACCGAGGAGGCCCTCAACGGGGACATCAGCATGCTTGCGGTAGTCTATGCAAACTATAACTCGGCACAGGCAGCCGTCAGCTCCGAGGCGGATTTCTGGGATCAAGGCGTACTCGAGCCCATGTTTTTCGGAGGCTCGGCGGAGTTTGCGAAAAGCGGTGATGTCTGGGTTGCCAATGTCGATATAACCCGTCAGTTGGCCAAGTTGCGTGTGAAGCTCGGCATTCACCCCGATGCGGTGCCGTCAAACCTTGAGATAGACTATTCGTCCATTGCAGTCGAGGTGGAAGGTATGCCGAACTGGTCTCCTACAGTCGCGAGTGACCAGGAAGACCCCGCCGACACTTTCACCGAAAGCGCAGTGCAGAGAAATATCTCCCGTTCGGCTTCTGCCACCGCAAATACCCTGCGTTCCGCAACGGGAACTTCCGGCTCGTGGGAGTCCGGCCTTGTCGTCGATTCCCTCTACATGCATCCTAACTCTTCAACAAGCGATGCCGTTACGGTCAGCGTTTCCATGACAGTCAAGGACCCCGTTTCCGGAGCGTTGAAGCAGATAGAAGAGGAATACGACATAATCAATTCGGATGGGAATTACTCCACGACCCGCAACACCATATATACCCTCGAAGTACTTGTAAAGAGCATAGACGGCGAGTTTCAGGCCGAGAGTACTGTCGACACAATCGAATGGGACGACACGTCCATATCAGTCGATGTGCCGTGGGGCGAGTTCGAAATTGACAATACCCGTGCTCTTGCCATTCTGGGGTACAGTACGCCGAACAAGCTCCTGACAATCAAATCGGGGGAGGGCAGTTCCTGGAACATCAGTCTGGTGTCCGACAAGACCAGCGGAAATGTGGTCGACGGCAGTGTTGCCCAATTATATGACGGAAGCGGAAGTGCCTACAGCGGCAATACCCTTACCCTGTCGTCGCAGACCGAACTGAATCTCTATATCAGTGCGGCAGACAGTTTCACCGGAGCTTACCTGAAGATAATGACTGCGGGCGATACGGGTCTTGTCAGGTATATCCCTGTAGGAGTTGTAACTCTTGATATACCGGGAACGATATACGCCGATGCCTTCGGAACCTCAGTGGCAATCGAAGCACTGGTCAAATGGCCTGATTCGACTGATACCGAGCCGCTTGATCTTACTTTCCAGCAGGTGTCACAAGACGGTACCGCCACGACCAATTCCTCGTGGTGGAGTTATGACAGCGATGACTCCGAGATAACGGTCAATGCCCAGACGGGAGAAGACGTGCAGTTCGGCAGTATTGTAAGCGACTATGACCTGTCAATGCGAAGCGGGACAATGAATACCGCCAACTGCTACATAGTGAATGCGGCCGGTACGTACAAATTCCCCCTGGTCTACGGCAATGCCATAAAGGACGGTGCTGACAACACGACCGCCTACAGGCCCGGCGGCACTGCATCAAGCACCTATATGTCAAGTTTCGTTGATCACGCCGGCGTCGCCATAGACAGTCCTTACATCTATCAGAGCAACGGCGGGGCGAATACACCTGACGCAGCCAGCATAATATGGCAGGATGCCCCCGATCTGGTATCATCGGTAAGCCTGAACGGCCAATACGTCGAGTTCACAGTCCAGTCGGAGAATCTGACCGAGGGCAACGCCATAATTGCAGCCACAAGGAACGGTACCGTCGTATGGAGTTGGCATATCTGGGTAACCACGTATGACCCCTACGGTACGGGAGATTCTGACGGTACTATCGCCGTGACGAACGCCGCCGGCCAGGTATTCCACTTCATGCGTGAGTATCTTGGAGCGTGCGACCCCTCGAATTCCCCTGCAAGAGAGGCATATATAAAGATATATCTTAGCGGATACGACATCGAGCCGTCCGATCTGTACATCTCGCAGGAGGGTCTTACCACCTTCGGTGACAATGTTTACTTCCAGAACGGAAGAAAAGACCCCTTCCCTGGAATTGACAGCAACAACACTACACAGACGAAGCAGACATGGGGCACATACGCCTGGGATTACACTCTCGCAAACGGCCAGGCTCCGACCAGCTACCGTAACAGCATGAGTGTGGCGCAATCGATACAGTACCCGTATATATGGAACACCAACACTTCGTCACACTATACCAATCTGTGGAACGGTACCCAGACCGGGTATACAGGCAATGCCTTGAACGCGGGCACCGTGGAGAAGACTGTCTACGACCCTTCTCCTGCCGGCTTCTGCGTCCCGACGAATGCGGCCTTCTCCGGATTCTCGACTTCCGGAGCTACCCAAGGCAGCCTCAACTCTCCATATACCTATTCTCAAGTTGATTTGTATCTGCCTTTGTATACCGATGATACAAAACAGTCGGTTTTCAATTTCAGGACCGTGAGCTACAGACTCAACGAGAGCACCAACGGATATGGAAGTATCTATGATGTCGCCAACAGGACATCTCAGATTACTTTGGGTACGGCAGATGCCTACAGTTCCGGACCTGTCCCGACTGTTATCTTCCTGGTGTACGACTCGCAATTCTACATAGATTTTTGGGGGTATTGGGCCCAATGGGGCAACGCCCGCTGTATCCTTCCTGTCAAGGAGCCTGAGAATGGAGCCTGGCCTGAGTAAATTCCGCCTTTGCTGGCGGCTGCCCGGGCCGGAGCATCCCGGAATCATTTCAAGAGCCTGACTTTATCCGCCTTATATTTATTTGGAATTGGAAAGTTATTTTAAATCAAATTTGGACTATCACCACGCCACACTACTTGGACGTGCCGTATATTATGCAAACAAAACAGTTGAAAGTTCTTTCCTGTGTAAAGGATTCGTTCATTTGCGCTTACAGACGTGACGAGACATCCCGGGCCTTTGTCTGTGCAGAATACGACAAGGGCGACAGAATAATGGAAAAGTGCGGTACGCAGCACAACTATCTTATCATCTGCATGGAGGGTTCGTTTCTGATTTCGTCTTCAATCGATGATTTCTCAGTAGTTGAGTTGCAAACATCCGAAATGGTAATAATACCTGCCATGAGCATCTTCCAGATGACAGCGCTTGACAAGGGGAAAATCTTGTACCTGATTTTCGATGAATTTTCAGGCGAATGCGATTCGATTTTCCTGCACAATTATTACCAAGCCTTTCCCTCCACTGATTCGGGCAATGGCGAAAACCCTTCGGAACCGCTCTACATACTGCCTGTCCATACGGCTATCAGGCGTGTGGCCGAAGATATGCTTTTCTATATTGATAACGGGAAAACCTGCTCGATTCTGCATGACTTGAAGGCAAGAGAGCTGCTGATTGCCATGCGCTGGTTTTATTCTCACGATGAAATCAAACGCTTTATTTTCCCAATCATTTCAAAAGCCTCATTCTCTTTCCGACACAGAGTCAACAAAATCATGAACGAGGCAACGTCCTACGAGCCTCTGTCCCTTGACGAAGTGATTATGCAATCCGGCATGAGCAGAAGTTCGTTCATGCGCAAGTTCAAGGAAGAATTCAGAATGACGCCGTACCAGTGGATGCAGAATATCCACAGCAAAAGAATACTGAACGATATAATCTGGACGGAGATGAGCGTGAAAGAAATAATGCACGAAAACTCCTTCTCTTCCTACAGCAATTTCAACCGTTTTTGCAGGAAACATCTGAATGCTTCTCCTCAGGAACTTATCAGAAAACATCGCAAGGAAGGCTGTTCCGGGAGGTGCAAGGAATTGTGTGTATGACCTGCCAGGCTGTATTTGTAAACAAAATGGGATTTTTTGGCAAGTACGGTAACTACATAATGACTACTTTAGTATTTGTGAATAAAGGTTAATAATTTTTTTAGCTTATGAAAACGAAATTTTTGTCTTTGCTGGGCGTCGCAGTTCTTGTCGCCGGCACGAGTTCCTGCAACAAGAACGTTGAGCTTGCAGGAGACGCGGGAGAAAATTCTGAAATCCGCATTACTTTGACTTTTGCATCAAGCTCGACGAAGGCCATTACGTCCGATGACAAGGTTCCCACGACAACATGGGACGACATTCAGTCTCTGGCACTCTTCTTCGCATCATCGGAATCTTCAACGTCCGGACTCATCAGGTATGCGAACGATGTTTATGACATGCTGGAGGGCAGTGGTGACACCAGGACCGTAACTGTTTCAAATATTCCCTCCGGAGATTACACTCTCTATGTCCTTGCGAACTACAAGACCTCTGACACCCAGGCCCAGACTTACGGCTACGGTGGAGTGCCCGCCACTTCCATAACCGCCGGCACATGGGTAAACAGGAATATTTCCGACCTGTATCTTGACATTGCACAGGTATCGCCCATAGATTACTATCTGGAAGTTGACCCCGGGACGCATTTCACTGCAGCACCCAATTATTTCGTGGGAAGCAGCTCGGTAAGCGTCGTGGCTGACAATACGGCTACCGGAAGCGTGACCATTACACGTCTTGCAAGCCTTGCCCGCGTGAGAGTCAACAATACGGGTAACGCTGACAACCAGAATTACAAGATAGATTTCACGGATGATGATGCTTCCCTCATGCTCCGCAGGATCAACAACCGCTACAGTGTAGGAAACGCAAGCTATGACTGGAGCAGCTACAGTTTCACTACTGCCGGCTCCTACAGTACGAGCCTGTATTTCGACAAGGGATACCAGACGTCCGAGCCCCAAAACGGCTATCGCGGTACTGAAAATATCGTTACAAGTGACTACGGTGAATACAAGGATGTGCTTGTCTTCCCCACTATCGGTTCTACAAGTGCAGAGATGTACAACGTGGTTGTTACAGGCGTCGCTCTTGAGGATTATGAGGCCCAGAACGGCACTGCTTCTGCCGGCGATCTGGTAGCCTGGGCAGGTAATATTTCCCTTACCAATGTCACTTCAGACGGAAATCTGCCGGCCAACTACGTGATGGTGGTCAACGTCAACCTCACAACCATCGGCAGGAAAGTTACCGAGGATGACCCGCTCCCGGATGCAGACACTTACGGAAGTCTTGACCTGACCGTATCTCTGGAAGACTGGGCGGATCTTGTTACTGTAGACCTCGACCTTTAGCAGATTTTATTCTGCCATGAGACAGGGGGAGAGACCCTCCCCCTTCCTTTTCTCTGTCCTCTTTTTTATAAACTTGATTTTCACCGCCTGCAGGTATTATTTAGGTCATGCGCAAGAAAATAAACAATTTCAATAATATACGCGCCGGGCTACTGATGCTGGTAGTCCTCGCATCGACGTGGTCCTGTACATACGACTATTTCGTGAACGAGAACAACTTCAGGGTCTACGTTCCCCAGCTTGTGGAGGGCAGCATAGACAATGTGCTGGTCTCGGTACACGATTCCACGGGGGCGCACATGTCATCCGTTTTTCTGCAGGCCCCGTTTGACACTTACGGCAGCGACGGCTACATAAGCTTTAAACTTCCCGTCGCAACAGGTTACAAGGTCAGCTGTTTCGCGCAGATTGACCCGGACAGCTATTCTGCAGGACAGAATTATAACAATTCTTACATTACTGAGCCTGCGTCCGATTCGGAAGCGGGAATGTTCACTGCCGGACCTGACTTCAGGGTTCTTCTTTTCGAAGGCATCACGGCCTACCCCCTGAATTACCAGGAAGAGGTCCTGGTTGCGGATTTGAACGAGGAGACCGCGCGCAAGGCCGGGGCGTATTGCCGCTTCATCGGTCTGCCCTCCAATGTGGCGAGCATGGACATTTATCTGCAGGTCAGCACCAAGATGTATTATGACGGAATCTATCGCAGGGATTCCGGCGCATGGGTGAAGTACACTCATGAAGTAGAGAATTACAATTCAACGAATTACGAGACGGAAGTCATCGAAATTTTCGCATCCGCAGGAACCCACTATTCCGATTCCTCTCTCAACGAAAGCGGCAGGGAGCTGGTAGACATCTACATCAATTATTACGATGAGAACGGAAATCTGGTAGGGCGGACCTTGTCCATAGCTTCGGGTTCCGATATTCCTGCCTACGACGAAGACGGCAACGACTGGGACAGGCTGCTTGACCCCAACATGTTGGTTTGCTTCGTATTCCAAGGATTTACATTGACAGATATAACCCTCCAGGACTGGGAAGATATCATCGAAGGCGGAACTACACTTTTTTAGAAAAATATGCTTGATATGAAGAAATATATCCTTCTGTTTGCTGTTCTGTCAGCAATGATGTCCTTCGGGACCGGCACAGCCATGGGACAGGCCATCAAGACAAATACCCCGCTGATATTGGCAGGAACCCCCAACATCGGACTCGAATGGAACGTAGGGCCCAAGATGTCGGTCAACGGCGACGTCCTTTGGGCACCCTATATGTTCAAGAGCACGGAATCTGTCTTCCGTGCCCTCGTCGGCAGCGTTGATTTCAGGTATTACGTGAGCCCGAGATACTATTACACGAACAATTCCTTCGACGGCTTCTACATAGGTCCATACGCCATGATGGGCAACTTCAACATAGGACTCGCCAAAAATGGAAGCGTAGAGGACCGTTACCGCCATGTGGGCTGGGGCATGTCTACCGGAGTTTCCCTCGGATACAAGTTCTACCTCTCGCCCCGCCTGAGGCTCGACATCAATCTCGGTTTGGGTTATGCCCATCTCCAGGCGGACAAATACATGCTCGGCGGAGAATGGGCGGAGTATCCCATTGAAAGAAAGAATACCATAGCCTGGATCGGCCCCACGAAGTTCGGTGTGCACCTGTGCTATATGATATTCAAATAGTGAAGCGTTGTGCCCTTGGAAATTATCAATTTTGACAGATGAAACTTAAAGTAAATATCAAGATACTGTTGATTGTTTCCATGTGTGTCCTGTCTGCGCTGCAGCTTGACGCACAGGAAGCGGAAGGGAGCTCTGGCGGCCGCAGCAGGGCTACCCGCCTGGAACGGCGCGGAGACAACGCATTCGTCACAAGCCGCTACGACAACGCTGTGGAACTGTACAAACGTGCGGCACAGCGGGTTGAAGGCAGGGATGAATCCGAATGGCTCCGTATGCAACTGAAACTTGCAAGGGTGTACAACATGCTTCAGGACTATGAGAATGCGGTTCTGCATTACCGGACCCTCCTTGACTACCGTATGGATATTCTGGGAGTGGAAGATGTCTGCATTTACCTCGATGCGCTCCGTTCCCTCGGCAGAATACAGGAGGCCGAGATTGCAGCAAGGAGCTTTGCCTTCATGAGCCCCTACAGTCGCAACCAGAGGTATATCAATACCGTGAATGCCCTGGGCAATCTCCAGTACTCCTATGCTGCGGGGGACAGTGAATATGCGGTGAGACTGTTGGAGTCGAGCGGTCCTATGGCTGAATATTGGCTCTACGAATGGGACGGACAGATGTTCTGCGCCGTTTCCGACAGCCCGGTTATGGATCCCCGCAAGGTTTTCTTCCACCGTACAAGGTTTTCCATCATCTCGGATGACGGAAAGATGGGAAACATGAAAACCATGCCCATTCTTGTTCAGGACGGGCCCGCAGCAAATCACGGGGATATGTGGATACTCACTTCCATTAATTACGACGCCTCAGACCGCATACACGGCGTCGGTATTCAGGAGATGTTCCGCACCCGGCTTTACTACACCGTCTTTGACGGGCAGCGCAGCCGCTGGAGCACACCTGCCCTCCTGTTCGAACAACAGGCCGACGCGAGTTATGCTCATCCTGCGCTTGTCGATGAGGGACGCACCCTTATCTTCTCCTCAGATATGGCGGGGGGCTATGGCGGTATGGATCTGTATATGTCCAAATGGGATGAATCGACAGAACAGTGGTCCAAGCCCGTGAATCTCGGACCAATAGTCAATACCGAAGGCGATGAGATTTTCCCTATGGTCAGCGGCTCCACCCTGTATTTTTCAAGCAATGGTCACGAGGGTTACGGCGGCTTTGACATTTACGGCGTCAGTTTCGTAGATTCGGAAATAGTCTCCGTGCCGTTCCACCACCCTTATCCTGTGAACAGCGTGTACAACGATTACGGACTCTACCAGAAAGACAACAGGGGCTATTTCATTTCCGACCGCCGCGGACGTGACTATAGGGACGATATATACACCTTCAGGTCCTGGAATGCCCAGACTTCGGTTTCAGGTCCCGAGGCTTACGGAATGTCCCACGAGTATCTTGCCCTGAACGGCAACCTCAACGAGGTAGTCGGACTTTCCAACGAAGTTCCCGTCACGAGAAATATCGCCCCTGCCGAGACACGGCTCATAAGGGTTCCCGAGCCGGGCGACATAGTGTACAGCGTGTACTTTGACTTCGATCAATGGAGGCTGACGCCCGAGGCCGTAGCCGGACTGGATTCGCTGCTTCGCAACCGTGCGGTGGCAAGAGTCGAAGAACTCTTCATTTACGGATATGCCGACGAAATGGGTACGGATTACTATAACATGAATCTTTCGGAACGAAGGGCTGAAACCGTGGCCAGATACCTCATTACGAACGGCGTCAAGCCGAGGGTTACATGGGAAGGTCGCGGACGCACCACTCCTGACATGGAGGACTTCCAGCGCCAGCTTTCCGAACTCTGGGACAGGGCATCCTATCTGGATGTCAACGTAGAGATACCTCAGAGCGGAGATCTTCCTGTCAGCGAGCAAATCAAGCTGAACCGTACTGCCCGCAGGGTGGACATCATAGTCAGGAAAAAGTAAGAACCGAATATAAAAACAACAGATAAAATGAAAAGCATAAAGAGTCTTATCCTTACGGCTGGCGCAGCCTTGATGGGATTATTCACCGCTGTTCCGGCAATGGCGCAGTACATGCCGGTAGTGTACGACAACACCTACGGAAGCGGCAACGATTTTGTGACTGCATCTGCTGATTTCAGTAACGGAGACATCGTCCTGGCGGGGACAAACAACGGCCAGGCTGTAGTGAACTGGTTGGACGGCAGAGGCGAGAGCCGTATCTACAAAACCTTCGCCGAGAGCGATTTCGTCGAAATCACCGCTGTTGTTCCGGTCGATGACGGGAATGTTCTCATCACAGGATACAGCGCCGAGGCACAGAAGGGCTCCAAAGCCACGGGCCATGCCATGGTAGTCAGCATGGACGGCACAGTCGAGAGGGATATTTTCGTAGGCGTGCCCGGAACGAAGGTTCTGAACGGAGCCATACTGCAGGACGGAAGCATTGTCCTTTCCGGAAGCACCCCGCGCGGGAGCAGGAACGCAGGCTTCGTCTGCAAGGTATCTGCCGCGGACCAGACAGTGTATATGTATGCCGCCCCCACCGGCGCGGAATGCCGCATATTCAACGTACAGGGCAGCCGTTCCGAATTTCTTTATGCTGCGTTCTCCTCTGAAGATGAGGAAAGCTGCGTAGTCCGCCTCGACGAGAACGGAACCCCCTACTATATCACTACTCTTGCCGACGATACCTACGTAATCGAGAACATGGTGTCCACCGCAGACGGCTACGTCTACCTTACTGGACACGGGGCAAAGAGTGGCGGAACCGTTGTCAAGCTTCGCCCCGAGGGAGATGTGGTGTTCAACAACCCCATCGTTCCCGTGAGTCAGGACGCCACTTTGGCATTCCTTACAATGCTTCCTACCGGTGAGCTCTTTGTAGGAGGACACGGCGACGGAAATGCCTACTACGGCATCCTGCGCTCCGACGGTACCTCCCTCGTTTCCGGCGTGGAGTACGGCGAGGTACTGGCCGTGGCACAGAATCTTTCAGGCAACCAGGTTGCACTCAGTGTCTACGACTACAGGACTTCCCGCGGGAAAATTATCAAGCTCAACAAGACTGGCCGCAAACTGTATGAGAGGGTTACTGCCGCACCTTACAGCGTGCTGCGTATCAACAGCTATGATGACCTTCTGATGGCAGCTCCGGCTACGGGACGACTTTCAATGTTCTCCTCCATGGGAGAATTGCTCTTCGACCGCTATGTTCAGGAGAACATGCTTACGGAATACAGTTTTGCATGTCTGCCCTACACCGGCGAAGCCTTTTTCGTAGGCTCCGGCAACCAGGTCAGCAAGCTGGCCCACGGTGTGTACGTCAATGACATTACTGTCAACAAGCCCATCGAAGGCAGCGCCGTGGCCACCTTCACCGTGAATCTTACCGGTTTCAGGTTCGATTCCGACGGAACCCCGCGTCCGGTTACGGTACGTTACGGAACCACTCCCAGATCCGCAGAGGAAGGCCTGAACTTCATCGCTACGAGCGGAACCCTGTCCTTTGTTCCCAACGCCGACGGCCGTGAACGCTACCTCAGCAGATACACCGTTGAAGTGCCGGTGATGTCGAACGACCTTCTCGAAGGCGACCGTGTCTTCGCCCTGGTTCTCTCCGACGCCACCGACAGCTACCTCATCAGGGCCCAGAGCAGCGCCACTATCATTGACCAGCCTGCCGTTGTGCGCATGATAGGCACCACCCCCGGAACCGAAGGCGAGAGCGACGTCAGATTCGAACTCGGAATCTTCAAGACCAACGGAGTGAAGCTGACCAATGCCACCGGGTCTGACATAGTAGTGGACGGCTACTACGGAAACGGTACTGCCGACCAGCAGGACTTCGACATGGGCAGGAAACCGAGGCTTTACATCGCCGACGGAGCTCACAGCGGCAGCTTCGATGTACACGTACTCGAGGATACCCGCTACGAGAATGTCAAGACCGTGGTAGTGGACTTTGACAGCGTGAACTCCATGTTCGACACCGACGTGTCGTTCCGCAGCACCACTCTCAGTTGCGTGGGTGAGATCTACGACCAGCCTGCCGTGGTGGTCATAGAGTCCCTCGGAGACTTCAACAAGATGAACAGCGTGGTTTCCACCTTCTTCAAGATCTCCCTGCTGCGTGCAAAGGACGGTGCGCTCCAGACCAACTGCTCCGGAGGCGACATCCTGCTCACTACCGAACTTGACGCATCCATGACCGCAGTTCCGGGCACTGACTTCGTCCTCACCAACGACTACGACCTGCGTATCTGGGGCGATGACAACAGCAGCGCAACCAACCTGAACGGTATAGTGCTCTATACTCCGGACAACGTCACCAAGACAGTGACCGTAAACATCAACGGAGTATCCTCTACCGAAGGCTCCGGTCCTATCTCGGTCGGAGACCAGAGGAGTGCAAGTTTCAATATCAATGACAAATAAGAAGCGCGAAGCCTGATGTCTTGCAAGTTCACACATATCCTGGCCTTGGCTGTTTCCCTCTTCCTTGTTTCATCCGGAATTGAAGGAAGGGAAATGGCCGGGCGCCACGATGTGGAGCTTTCATGGGGTGTCTCGGTTCCGGTGAACAGCGTTTTCTTCGCCGACGGGCCCGGAGCAGGCTTTGCAGCCGCGTCCCTGCGCTACGAATACAGGATTATTCCTTCTCTGGCTGTAGGCCTGTCGATTTCCTACGACGGTATATCTGCCCAGGGTGTTACAGAAGATAATTTTCAGGACGGATCCTTCAACACACGCTGGAGCGAGCGTTCGCAGAAGCTTGTGCCCGTCCTGGCAACGCTGAAATGGTATCCCCTCGGAGGGTCCTTGCTGCGACCTTACATCGGTGTAGGAGCCGGTGCCGCATGGGGCTGCTGGGAACTTTCCGGTGAAACGATAAGCCGGAGAGAACATGCAGAAATCGGATTTGCCCTGTCGCCTGAAATAGGAGTGAGAGTCCATCCCCTGTCTTTCCTGTTCCTCGACCTCCGCTGTTCGTATCGCTACGCCAGTGTCTCATGGGACTATCCGGGAATCAAGGGCGTGCATGGCATATATCCGTCAATCGGTGTGGGTATGGCGTTTTGATGATATTTATTTAAAGAAAAACTACTTATGACTTGTGCAAATATAATCAGAGGCAGTCTTGCGGGTGCGACGTCGCTCTTTCTCCTCCTCGCTGCGGGGTGTCAGAGGGATGCTGTAACCCAGGCTGAAGGCTTGTCGGTAGAAGACGGTCTTACCTTGACCCTGTCAGGCATGATAACAGACGTGAATACAATCGGGAGCTACCTCTCGAATGTGTCCTTCTACATATTCGAAACTGACGGAAGTTACTCCGGAGAGTTGGTCATGAAGACGTCCGGGACGGATTCTGAAGGTATTACGACCTATACCGGCACTGTCCCTACGGGCACGTGGGATGTCGTGATTGCGACTGAGAAGTCAAGTCTGACCCGGCCTTCGGGCAATATTGGCACAGCGGTCATGTACACGATGCCGGGGAACAGTGTGACATCCTGCCCCGAAATATTCTACGGCCGTGTTCAGGATGTGGAGATTCAGGCAGATCAAACCACTGAGAAGAGTACAAGTCTGGCCCGCAATTTAGCCAGGATATTCGTAAGGGTGCAGGACAATGCCAGAATTGTATCCCGGGAAAATACGGTTTCAGTCCAGCTCCAGAATGTGCCCTCGACCCTGACCTGGGCCGGTACCCTGTATCCTGATGCCGAGAGTCCCGTTACCATAAACCTGCCTGAAACCGATTTCACTACAGAATGGCAGAGCACCGATGATTACGATTGGCTTGGCGACCTGGAATTTATCATTCCTGCAGACAGGGAAATCACGGACGGTTATGACACGGATCTGCACAGAATGACAATACAGCTCAAATATGTGAGGTGGCTTAACGGTGAAGAGGAAGTTGTAAGCGTTCCGGTGACCTATACTCCGCGGGCCAATGACCAGGTACTCTACAATCTGAAAGTCTCCGGAATCAGTGTGGACAGCGTACAGGTAGATGTGACTGTCCTGGACTGGTCGGTAGAGGATACGCAGACGGACGTTGTCGAGTCGGCCTCCGCTTTCAGTTGCATAGTTCTCCCCAGGGACGGCGCACGCGAAGTTGCCCTCATGGATGTCTACAAGGAATTGGAGGGAGTGATGAGCCAGGATGATGAAGTTACGGCAGCGGTAATATCCGACCCGCGCAATGCCGTGGCCGAAGTGGCGATTGTGAATCGCGGGGACAGCTGGCCTCACTCGGTGCTGAAGGTAAGTTCCTCCGTCTTGAATGAAGGAGAGGCCACAGTGGGCATATATACGAACAATACGCTGCGTTGGAGATGGCATGTAATCGTATCGGATACCCAGTCTTCCTGTGAGGAAACGGGCCATGAAAACGGAATGCCGCAAAGCTGATTTGAATGATATAAGTTCGTCGGAGTGACGTTATAACAGTAAAAAAGGATTACTTATGAATATACGGAATTTGACAGGGATTTTCTTGGCCTCGGTGTCGATGGCCGTGTTGTTCGGCTGCCGCATGGACAATCTGTCTACGGTTTCCGGACTTGCGGAAAATGAGATACTCCTGTCCATCCCTGCAGCGGAGACGGTGCTCGTAAAATCTGATGCGAGCTCAAGCGAGTGCTACATCGAGAATGCCGCCCTGTTTGTAGTGAGCGGAGGGACTGTTACCGGCGCCGAATATATCAGGACAATCACGGACAACGGTACGACCAACCCGAAGCTGGCACTTGCAGAGCTTCAGCCGACTAACGGGGCCGGGATAGTGGTAGTGTGTAATTTCGACGCGGATGCCGCCACCGTTGAGGCCTGCGCAGGCCAAAGCCTGAATTACGCCAAAGAGACCATTCTCAGCAAATCGGCGTACACCAACAGTACAAGCGCTTCGCTCGCCTCACCTCTGCTGATGTACGGTGAAGGGACCTGGGGCCAGGGAGAAGTTACCATGAAATTCCAGGTGGCCAAGATTACAGTGGAGAATTCGACGGGTGTGGAGATTGAGAGCTTCTTCAGCTATGCTTCCGCGGAGCACACTGTCTGGGGTCAGGGAAGTTATACCGGCAACCTCAGTTATGTTTCCGATGCGGCGCACGCCATGAGTTCGGACGATGCCGGGCGCATCTACCTCTACGAGAGCAGTACGCCCACCTCCGGTACCTATTTCACATCCGGAGGCCCATTCAACTGCATAATTCTCGAGGTGAATAACCCCGATACCCAGTTTGAGCAGAACGAGACCGTCACCGTCTCCGGCGGCACGGGCTACATCTGCCTTACTTACGATACGATGAATGACAGCGGGACAGCAGTGTCCCAATACCAAAGCTTCCAGCGCGGCTATCACTACAATTTCAATATTACCAGCATCTACGGGCGGGGCTATTCTACCATTGCCGAGGCTATCGCCAACCCCGGCAACGCCACCTACACCGTAGAGGTGAACGACGACTGGAGCACCGACACCAAGTACAACGGACAGTATGCCGTGGTGACGGCCGTGGATACTGTCTACATGGTGTACCCCACTACCAGTGCCACCGACCTGGTGCAGATAGGAACTTACCTGCCTTCGGGCAACTCGGGTACGAACATCACCACGCGGAGGGTATCCCTGGTGCGTGTCAATGCCGGTACCAGCGAGTATGAGACGGTGCCGGTAGCCCAGGCGCGGCTCATCGATGCCGACGGCAACTACGCCAACAACAACTCCATAACCCTGCCGGCGACCATAGACTCCGACGGCTATATGCTCCGGTATGTCACGGGCAACGACATCGTGGAGGGTATGTACCTCCGCCTGGAATATGGCAACATGGAGGAGTTTATCATCCTGCCCTCCGTCAATTACGAGGTCAATGTGGGTGACATTTACGCCGCGGGCGGCACCCTGGAGGTGAACGTGACGAGAAGAGAGTGGTTCCCCGGCAAAAACATGACGGAGGACCCTGACTACGGCGACTACACTATCACCTTCGTGGACGATGCCGGCAACGAGACTGATGTCGACTGGGCGGATGTCGACGACGACGGAAACCTGACAATAGATGGCAACGGGGTGCAGTTCAAGGACAAGGTATCGGGTACCGTCGACCTTTCATACTACAACGGCTTCGACACGGGCACCCAAACTACCGCCAACTGCTACATCGTCAACGCGTCGGGCAACTATAAGTTCCCCCTTGTCTATGGCAACGCCATAAAGAACGGGGAAACGAATTCCGCCGCCTACACGAAGCAGGCAAACAACGTCACCGGCATTGATGATTTCGTGGATCACAACGACAATGTTATCAGCAATCCCTATATCACCAACAGATACAACCCGACGGACGCCATCATCGTGTGGCAGGACCAGGAGGACATGATAACCGACGTGGGACTGTCTGACAACAACACCTACATGACCTTCACCGTGAGGGACAACCTCACGCAAGGGGGAAACGCCGTGCTGGCCGTGCGCAATGGCAGTACCATCCTGTGGAGCTGGCACATCTGGGTGACCACCTACGACCCTTGGGGAGACGCAGTGGAAGGCTCGGTGGAGACGGGCACGAAGGAGGTGATCAACTACGACAACGTGACCTTCTACATCATGTACTGCTACCTCGGCGCTTGTTCTGCGTCGGACTTCCCCGAGCGCTCGACCACCGTGCAGATTACTCCTACCGACAACCCGGGCGCGGAAATTACTGTTACCATCACCCAGGCAGGCACTTCGAGTGTGGGCGACAACTGCTACTACCAGTCCGGACGCAAGGACCCCTTCCCGGGCATAC
>CAZMTY010000020.1:0-32118 GCA_964569595.1 uncultured Muribaculaceae bacterium | reverse complement strand
ACTGGTCAAGCCAGCTTACGTTTTTGAGGAAGTTCTCCTCGTGCATGTTCCATGCGACGGCGACGGAGGGGAAGCCCGCCCACTTGTGGCCTTCGCCGAGCTGGGAGGCACCGTCATAACGGTAGGATACCGTTCCGGAATATTTTCCCTTGTAGCTGTAGTTTACACGCGCCATATAGGAAGCCATGGTGCTTTGTGTGAGGGAGTTGTAACTCGGGGAATTCAGGGTGGTGACAGTGTCAGGGTCAAGTCCCCACCATGACTGGGTCATTCCGAGGGCCACGCCAGTACCGCTCATGCTGTAGAGCTGGGTGCTCATATAGCTTGATGCTTCCTGGAGCAGGGTGACGTTGATTGAGTGATCGCCCAAGGTTTTTACGTAGGTAAGCATATTGTCAAGCAGCCACGAGAACCTCTTCGTGGCGTTGCTGCTCACATAGTCCTGACCCTGGGAAACCCTGTTCACGGATTCGGATGACATATACCTGTAATTCTGGGCAAGGCTGAACTGGGGACCGAAGGTGCTCCTGAAAGTCAGGCCTTGGAGGGGCTTCCAGAATTCGCCGAGATCCAATTCGGCATATACATTGGCCTGGAGCTGGTATGAAAGTCTCGAATATGCGGACTTGCCTACTTCGTCGACAACGGTAGGGATGGTAGTATCGCCTCCCGGATAGATAATCCTGTCTCCATTGTCGTCGTAGGGGAGGGCATAAGCGAAGATATTCCGGGCCTTGTCATGGAGTGAACTGGGGATAGAACTTGAGATACCTCCACTCGCATCTATACCGTATTCCTGGTCGGAGAAGCGGCCGTTTATCGAACCGCCTAACCTGAACCATGCCACGGGATTGACATCCACGTTAGTGCGAATGGTGTATCTGGTGTAGTCCTGTCCTATATTGGTACCGTTCTGATCCAAATAACCGAAGGAGACGTAGGCGTTTATCTTGTCATCGCCGCCAGAAGCGCTGATGGTGTGTTCCTGAGTGATACCTATGCGGTCGGTAAACTGTGTCCAGTCGGTGGACTGAACCTTGGAGCCGTCCCAGACACCGTTGAAGGAGGCGAGCTGGGCATCAGTCATGGAACTCCACTCGTCCCAGGTCAGGCCCCAGCCGCGGAGAATGTTGCCCCATGCGGTTTCGTCGGTGCCGTAGGCGGTGAAGAGGGCACGGTCAGATACTATGCTGGGCTCGTCGGCGCGGGGTCCGAGACCTGCGTAGTAGTAGCCCCAGCGACGCCACTCTATGTATTCTGAGGCGTTCATCATGCGGACGCGGTCGTAGATTTTGTCGAAAGTCGCGGTGCCGCTGTAGTTGAGGGTGAAGCGTCCGCTCCTTCCCTTCTTGGTGTTTACGAGTATGACTCCGTTGCCTCCCCTGGCCCCGTAGATAGCCGTCGCGGAAGCGTCCTTCAGTACTTCTACGGACTCGATGTCCTGAGGGTTAATCATGTCGAGGCCCACGCTCTGGCCGACCACACCGTCGATAACGATGAGCGGTGACTGGTCTGCGCTGATTGAGTTGGTACCGCGCACTGTGATTTCACCCACTTCACCGGGACGGATACCCGCCGTTGATATTACAACGCCGGCGGCCTTGCCCTGAAGTGCTTCTATTGCATTGTTCGCGGGAACCTGGACAAGGTCCTCGGAAGTAACCGAAACCATGGCTCCGGTGATGTCCTGTTTCTTCATCGTACCGTAACCCACGGATACGGCACCCTCGAGAAGAACGGCATCGGTTTGCAGGACTATGGTCATCCCGGTACCGGCAGTGACGGTCTGGGTTGCATAGCCTATACATGAAATTTCGAGGAGGGAGCCGGCGGGGACGGTGATTGTGAAGCTGCCGTCGAGGTCACTTATCACACCGTTGGTGGGGTTTCCCTGTTCAACGATGCCTGCTCCGATGACGGGCAGTCCGGTCTCGTCAAGTACAACTCCTGAACTGCGTATGTCCTGGGCGTAGGCCGTGCCGGCGAGCAGAAGGCCTCCCGACAAAACGAGCGTCCGGAGAATTGATTTTAAAGAGATCATTGGGTTAATAATTTGTGATTAAACTTTGGTTAAACATTCGAATATAAATAAAATTATTCATTAACCAATAGTTAATAAAATAAAAAGGATGTTTTGATAAGTTTAAATACGAAAAAAGATAGAAAATAAACCAAATTGTCAGGGAATTTTTATTTCTTGCGCCCGGGTTTTCCGGGATGGAATAGCCGTAAAAAAACCGGAGAGACGGTTTTGCAACCCGCCCTCCGGTTTCTGCCTTGCTTTCCGCTATCTGTGTCAGTCCAAATGGAACCTTTCGTCCAAAGGAATCGATACGGGAGAATTGTCGGGATTGACCTCCATGATGTCGGCCATATAGTCCCACCACTTCTGCACCACGGGGTTTCCGCCCAGATCCTGGGAGCCCTGGTCACCCTCCACTTCCTGATAGGCGAACAGTATATTGGTGTCCTTGTCCCAATAGATTGAGTAATTGCGTACGCCGCTGTCTGACAGCATCTTCTTGAGCTCGGGCCAGATTGCGGCATGTCTGCGCCGGTATTCGTCTTCGAATCCGGGCTTCAGAAACATCTTGAAAGCTTCTCTTCTTGCCATTTCGTTTTTGTGTTATTATTTCCTCGTAAAGGTAAAGATTTTTTATAAATTGTCGTTCTGGCGGAAGAATCGCCGTCCACGGACCAACGACAGCACCAAAACACCATAAACAATGAACAGAATACTGACTTCTTTGGCGGCATTGCTGCTCGCGGGAACCCTGCTTCATGCAGAAGATTTCCCGCTCGTGTACAACTACGATACTAAAGACCAGGGCGGATTCGACCTCAATGTCCCCCTCCCGGACGGCAACTATCTTGTAACCGTGAAGATAGGTAGCCGCCGTCAGGCCGGAGACACCTTCATCAAGGCTGAATCCCGCCGGCTCTGCGTAAACGGCCTGCAGACTGCGAAGGGAGAGTTCCGTACCGTGTCCTTTGTGGTCAACAAGCGCGACGCCATAATTCGTGAGAACGGAGAGGAGACAGGCCGGGTACGCCTCAAGTCCAGGGAATTTGGCAAACTCGACTGGGATGATTGCCTGAATATAGAGGTAGGCGGGACGGCGCCTGTGGTGGAATCCATCACCATAGAACCCGCCGGCGCCGTGACTACGGTCTTTCTCTGCGGGGATTCTACCGTGGTAGACCAGGACAACGAGCCCTGGGCAAGCTGGGGGCAGATGTTCCCCTGGTTTTTCGACGAGACGGTCGCGGTGGCCAACTATGCCGAGAGCGGTGAGAGGGCCGACACCTTCATAGGAGCCGGCCGTCTGCGCAAGATACTCTCGCTTTTGCAGCCCGGGGACTACGTTTTCGTGGAATTCGGCCACAACGACCAGAAGATTGACCGTGAGCCGGGCAAGGGAGCCTACTACTTCTTCGCGACCCAGCTCAAGACCTTCGTGGATGAGGTCAGGGCGGCGGGAGGCATACCCGTGTTCCTGTCCCCGACCCACAGGCGCAACTTCGATTCCGACGGGAAAATAGTGGAGACCCACCTGGACTATCCCGAGGCCATGGAGTGGGTGGCGGCCCGGGAAAACGTGCCCTTCATCGACCTTCATTCCATGTCAGGGGTGCTCTTCGAGGCCCTCGGTCCCGAGAACTCCAAGTCGGCCTTCGTACACTACAAGGCCGGTTCATACCCGGGAATGCGGGCGGACGTGGCCGACAATACCCATTTCAATCCCTATGGAGCTTTCCAGCTTGCAAAATGCGTGGTGGCGGAAATCTGCGCCTCGGGTCTGCCCCTGGCCGGCCACATAGTCAATTTCAGCGGATATTCTCCGGCCGTCCCCGATGCGCCAGAAAGCTTCAGGTGGCCCGATTCCCCTTTCCGTGAGCTTGCGCCCCAGGTGCTGGAGAAAGACGACAGGGCGGGGGAATAGCATTTTGCGCCTGCCCTGACGCCTGAAAGTCACTCGCCGTAATATGAAAGCAGGCTGTCCAATACCGCCGCGTCCACGCTGAATGCGGTTCCGTGGCGTATGCCTTTCGGGAAACTCAGCTCTTCGTCCGGAACTTCGCTCCATGTCCGGCCGTGGTCGCGGCTTATTGCGGCACCGTAGCGGTGTTCGCGGTATCTGTCGAAATATACTATAAGCGACCCGTCCTCAAGGAAGAGGGGAGAGGGGCCCTCGGCCCAGTAATCCCCGTGTATGGGCTCCGACACTTCCGCCGGGAAGCCGTCCGAAAGCCGGCTGCAAGTCGTGGTTCTGAGGTTTTTCTCGGCAGGCATGGAGTTCTCGTTCTTCACCACCATTATGTATTCTCCCGTGGCAGGGTCGCGGGCGATGGCGGCATCGATTACGCTGAATCCGGGGTCGAAGAACATGGCCGTGGGGGAAAATTCCTCGAAATCGGCCGTGGTGGTAAAGTATATCCTGTGGTTGAGCCCCTTTTCCGATTCGGAGGTCTCCACTTCGGAATGCCTTCCGGGTATGGTGGTAGCCCAGAAGATGTAGAACAGTCCGGAGTCGCTGTCATAGAAGATTTCGGGGGCCCAGCAGTTGTGGGCATCGCTTTCGTGCATCATCACGGGCAGTGCCCTCTGTTCGCTCCAATGTATAAGGTCGGGGGACGAGGCGTAGCCTATTATCCTGTCGGTCCAGCTCGTGGTCCAGACCATGTGGAAAGTGCCGTCGGGCCCCTGGCAGATGCTCGGGTCGCGCATGAGCCTGTCGCTGCCTATGGCGGGACTGAGCAGGGAGCTGTTGTCAGCGAAGGGCGTCCAGCGGTAGCCGTCCCTGCTCCATGCGAGGTGAAGCCCGTCCGACTGTCCTACGAAATAGGAGAAGAGATAGGCCTTCGCCTCCTCCTCTCCGGGGCCGAGGTCCCAGCTGAGTCCGGAAATGCTGATGTCCCTGACGTATTCCGTGTTGTTGATGAACCCGGTCACCTTTCCGGCGTGCATATTCTCTATGGTGACGCCGCTGATGGGGTCACGGCTGTCGCCGCGCAGCTCGTACATGGCCTCGGTCGTACCGCATTCCGCGTTGCGTATGCTGATATTGCGTATGCGTGACACGGCTGTCTCGAAAGTGGGTACTATGTCCCTCCACTGGTACATCACGTCGCAGTCTATCTCGAAGATTCTCAGGGCGCTGGCCGCCGAAACGTTTTCCACGCTGATATTCTCGACGAAGCCGCCGCGCCTGTGGTTTGTCTTGATGTAGAAAAGGCGGAAAACCGAGTCGGTGGTGTGGCAGTCGTGAATATGGACATTCCTAACTCCGGCCGACATCTCGCTGCCTATGCCGAGCAGGCAGTGGGCCTTGACCACCGTGCAGTTCCGGATTACGACGTTCTCGGTGGGCTTAGCGAGCCTCCATGCGTCCTGGTTGCGTCCGGCCTTGATGACCACGGCATCGTCGCCCTGGTCGAAGACGCAGTCCTCCACGAGCACGTGGTCGGACATCTCTATGTCTATGCCGTCATTGTTGTGGCCGTGGGCATAGACGTCGAGTCCGCTGGCCCACACGTCGCTGCACATATACACGTGTATGGTCCAGAAGGGACTTTCGCGTATGCTGAAACCGTTCAGGGTGACGTTGCGGCAGCGGTTGAACTGTATGAGCTGGGGCCTCATGTCGGCCCCGATCTCCTCCATTCTGCGATGTTCTACCGGCACTCCCGTGGAGCACATGGCGTAGAGTTGCCGGGACGCCTGAATATGATTTTCCGGCCTCGCGAACCAGCCTTTCCAGAATTCCATTTTCGGGGCCAGTGTCCCGGGGCCGGCAATGCCGACGTTCTCGCATTCGTAGGCGTAGACGAGGGGGGAGTAGTTCATGCACTCTATGCCCTCCCAGGAGGTAGGTACTGCCGGAAGATAAAGTTGCGGGTCGTCTTCGAATACGAGGACCGCCCCCTCGGACAGATAGAGCAGGCAGTTGCTCTTGAAGTGTATGGGGCCGCAGGGCCATTCGCCGGCAGGTACGGTGACCCTTCCGCCGCCGGCCTTGTTGCAGGCTTCCATGGCCCTGGAGAAAGCCTTGGTCGTGGCCTGGACATCCCCGGCCTTGGCCCCGTAGCGGGTAATCGGGAATTCCCTGGAGGGAAAATCGTACATTTCGAGGGGTTCGAAGCCGAAGGGGGCTTCAGGAGCGGTCACCACGGTCTGTGCGTGGTTCGGCGTGCAAAACAACAAGGCAATAATGGTTGGAAGTAAAAAGTTCTTGGTCATATCAATGGGATTGGCTCCATAAAAATAACTATATTTGCATGATTAGCCAGTCAGACGCTGAACAAATAAACCAATTATTACATACGATGAAGTTATTATTTACCGCAATGTCCGCCATGCTCGCAACTGCGGCGTCCGTTTTTGCGGCGGGCGTTTCCGGGGAGGAACTGTGGCCGGACGGCAGCAGGATAGAGGCGTGGTTCGGCGCCGCGCCTGAAAGACCGGCAGGAAGCCAGGCAGAACGTTTCATCATCACCGACTATGGGGCCGTACAGGACAGTACCCTGCTCCAGACCGAAGCCATACAGAGGACAATAGATGCTGCGGCCGTCAACGGCGGCACCGTAGTGATTCCAGAGGGTGTCTATCTTTCGAGTTCGCTCTTTTTCAAACCCGGCACCCACCTTCATCTCGAGAAGGGCGCCGTGCTCAAGGGCAGCGACGACGTTTCAGACTACGAAGTCAGGCAGGTACATATCGAGGGAGTAATCCAGCCCTATATAGCCGCCCTCATCAATGCCTACGAGGTGGACGGCTTCTCGATTACCGGCGAGGGTGTAGTGGACGGCAACGGACTGCGCTACTGGCGGGACTTCTGGACCCGCAGACGGGTCAATCCCCAGTGTACCAATCTTGAAGCCCTCAGACCGAGGATGATATACGTGGCCCAAAGCAAGGACCTGCTCATCGAGGGTGTGACCCTGCGCAATTCCGGATTCTGGACTACCCACCTCTACAAATGCGATTATGTCCGCATCAAGGACGTGACCATATACGCCCCCAATGCACCCGTGCCCGCCCCGAGTTCCGACGCCATAGACCTCGATGCCTGCAACAACGTGCATATCAGCGGCTGTAATATCTCCGTAAACGACGATATAATCTGCCTCAAGGGCGGCAAGGGCCCCTGGGCCGACACCGACCCCGACAACGGCACCAATTCCAATGTGCTCGTGGAGGACTGCTATTTCGGCAGGGGTCCCGGCGTGCTGACCTTCGGCAGCGAGTGCATAGGCGCGAGGAACGTGATACTGCGCAATTCCGAGGTACACGGCGCCACCCGCGTGCTCCAGTTCAAGATGAGGCCCGATACCCCGCAGAATTACGAGTACGTGCTGGTGGAGAACATCACCGGAGAGTCCCGCTATTTCTTCTACGTGGCTCCCTGGACCCAGTTCTTCGACCTCAAGGACCGCAAGGATATACCCATGTCCTACGGTTCGCACGTGACCATGCGCAACTGCAACATGACCTGCGAGAAGGCCATAGCGGTGACTGAGAAGCCCGACCAGTACGAACTTTCGGACATAGTCATAGAGAACAACAATATCGTGGAGACGGGCAGCCCCGTGGACGAGGGACTTCCCTCCAAAGAGGACTGGCAGATGCCCACAGGTACGCCCGACCCCCGCGACGGAAATATTCCCGTGAACTGAGTTTCCGGGAGTTTGAAGCGTTTTTTGAATGTTAAAACAGAACAGAACCATGGATATACAACTGAAACAGGGCTGCAAGTATGCCCTTCTCGTCCCCACAAGCATGGGACTCCGTATCACGCCTGAGAGCGGACAGCCCGTCCAGAGCAGCGACGTATTTCATCTTCAGGCCACAAGCGCCGAGACCAATGTGGCCAGTGTCTCATCCTATCTCGGACTTCCCGTCAAGGTGCTTACCGCCTTCGTAAAGGACAGCCCCTTCGCGGCATTCATCAAGTCCAACCTCCGCGCCCGCGGGATGGATTTCGAGGGTCCCGAGGTGGCTCAGGGCGGTCCCTGGGGCTACAGACACCAGATCAACATAGCCGACAGCGGTTACGGCTCACGCGGACCCCGCGTCTGGAATGACCGTGCCGGAGAGGTCGGCCGCACCCTCAACGTGAAGGATTTCGACCTCGACAGGATTTTCGGTGAGGAGGGAGTGCAGATTGTACACCTTTCCGGTCTCATCGCGGCGCTCAGCCCCGACACGAGCCGTTTCTGCCTGGAGATAGCGAGGGCTGCGAAAAAGTATGGTACCAGAATCAGTTTCGACCTTAACTACCGTGCCTCGTTCTGGGTGGGCCGCGAGCAGGAGCTGCACGATGTCTTCACCGAGATATGCAGCGTTTCCGACATTCTCATAGGCAATGAGGAGGATTTCCAGCTCTGTCTCGGAATAGAGGGTCCCGAAGCCGGAGGCAAGGACATAGCTTCCAAAATCGACGGTTTCAAGGAGATGATACGCCGGGTAAAGAAGGAATATCCCGCAGCGCAGGTCTTCACCACGACCCTGCGTCAGGTGAACAATACCAACAGCCACAACTGGGGCGCAATCATGCTTGAAGGCGATACCTGGCACGTGGTGGAACCCCGCGAAATCCACGTTCTCGACCGCATTGGCGGGGGCGACGGCTTCGTGGGAGGTCTGCTCTACGCCGTTCTCAAGGGCTGGGAACCGGAGAAGTGGATACAGTTCGGCTGGGCCAGCGGAGCCCTTGCCACCACCTTCCTCACTGACTACGGCCAGCCGGCGGACGAGGAGCAGATTTGGAGTATCTGGCAGGGCAATGCCCGTGTAAAGAGGTAGGCCATGCTGTACTACGCAAGGGGTTCCAAAACCGACAACATCACACCCGACGAGGTGAGGGTCATATTGTCCGAGGTTCTGGGCAAGCTGGGCAGGAAGGAGCGCGTCGTGGCCATTCCTCCCGATTTCACGAGACTGAATTCCTATGCCGGTCCGATAACGGAGATGGTATATGACTATTACGGCGACGCTCTGACCGACGTGATGCCCGCTCTCGGCACCCACACCGCTATGCCGGAGTGGCAGTTGCGCGAGATGTTCGGCCATGTGCCCCTCGACAGGTTCCGCGTCCATGACTGGAGGAACGATGTCGTGAACGTGGGCGAGGTTCCCGCAGAATTTGTCAACAAGGTCAGCGAAGGCAGGCTCGATTTCAGCCTCAACGCCCAGGTGAACAGGCTGCTGCTCGACCCTTCGGTCGACCTCATCCTTTCCATAGGCCAGGTCGTGCCCCATGAGGTCATAGGCATGGCCAACTACACCAAGAACATCTTCGTGGGCGTGGGCGGTTCGGATTTCATCAACAAGAGCCATTTCATAGGGGCCTCCTACGGACTTGAGCGCATCATGGGACGGGCGATGACCCCCGTGCGCGAGGTCTTCGAATATGCCCGCGAGCACTTTATCAAGGACCTGCCCATAGTCTATGTGCTGACCGTAAGGGCGCAGAACTCCGAGACCGGGGAAATCGAGCTCAAGGGACTGTTCATAGGCGACGATTTCGAGTGCTTCAAGCTGGCTTCGGACCTCGCGCTCGAGACCAATTTCATCATGGTCGACCACGAAATCAAAAAGTGCATAGTATATCTCGACCCCGAGGAATTCAAGAGCACCTGGCTCGGCAACAAGAGTGTCTACCGCACGAGGATGGCCCTGGCCGACGGTGCGGAACTTGTCGTTATCGCCCCGGCCCTAAGGGAATTCGGCGAGGACAAGACCATAGACGCCCTGATACGCAAGTACGGCTACAAGGGCACTCCCCACACCCTCGAGGCTACCGATGCCAATGCCGAGCTGCAGGAGAACTTGGGAGCATCCGCCCATCTGATACACGGTTCGTCGGAGGGCCGCTTCACTATTACCTACTGTCCCGGCCCGGAAATGAGCCGCGAGGAGATAGAGGGCGTGGGCTACAACTACGGCAAGCTTGACGAGGTGCTGGCCCGTTATCCACTCGACAGTCTGAAGGATGGCTGGAACGTCATGCCCGACGGCGAGGAGATTTACTATATCTCCAATCCCGCACTCGGACTCTGGGCGTATCCCGAGAGGTTCAAGGACTGAGACCCTGCAGAGAGAGAAGATATGAAGATTGTATGTGACAATAAAATCCCCTTCCTGAAGGGAGTGCTGGAGCCATACGCCGAGGTGGTATATCTGCCCGGCAAGGAGACTGGAGCGGAGGCGGTGCGCGATGCCGACGCCCTCATCACGAGGACGCGTACAAAGTGCGACGCGGCCCTGCTCGAGGGTTCCGGTGTCAGGGTAATCGCTACGGCGACCATAGGCTACGACCATATTGACACGCAGTGGTGCGACTCGCACGGCATAGTCTGGAAGAACGCGCCCGGTTGCAATTCCTGGTCGGTGAAGCAGTACATGGCTTCGGTGCTCGTGACCATTGCACGCAGGCGCGGACTGGATCTTCCGTCCATGACACTGGGTGTAGTCGGAGTGGGCAACGTGGGTAGCAAGGTCGCGGAACTGGCTTCCCTGCTCGGCATGAAGGTCCTGCTGAACGACCCTCCCCGCGCAAGGAAGGAGGGGCCGGAAGGCTTCGTTTCGCTCGAGGAAATAATCAGGCGCAGCGATATAATCACCCTGCATGTGCCGCTTTCCCGCGAGGGCGAGGACGCCACCTGGCACCTTTTCGATGCCGGGCGCATAGCCGGCATGAGGCCCGGACAGATACTTGTCAACTCCTCCCGCGGTCCCGTCACCGACAACGAAGCCCTGCGCGAAGCCCTCAAGGCCGGAAGCATAAGGGCGGCAGTGTTGGACGTCTGGGAACATGAACCCGACATTGACAGGGAACTGCTGGAACTCGTGGACATAGCCACGCCCCACATAGCGGGTTACAGTGCCGACGGAAAGGCTAACGGAACTGTGGCGAGTGTGCGCACGCTTGCAGCGGAACTCGGACTGCCCCTGACGGACTGGGCGCCCTCCGCCATGCCCGTACCCGCACAGAGCCTTGACTTCAGCCTGGATGCGGCCGGGAAGAGCCTTCAGGAAGTGCTCTCCGAGGCCATTCTGCACACTTACGATGTGCTCGAGGATGACGCCGCACTGAGAAAGGAGCCTCTCCGCTTCGAGAAACTGCGTGGGGACTATCCCGTGCGCAGGGAGTTCAGTGCGTTCACGCTCAGGCTCTCGAACGGCACTGCCGAACAGGCGGAAATATTGGAAAAAACAGGATTCAACGTAAAAACCGAAAATAATGAAAGCAGTATCTGACATCGGACTGGTAGGTCTGGCCGTAATGGGCGAGAACCTGGTCCTCAACATGGAGAGCAAAGGTTTCCATGTAAGTGTATTCAACCGCACGGTCGAAAAGGTTGACAAATTCCTCGAAGGCCGCGGCAAGGGCAAGAACATCTACGGCGCCCACAGCCTCGAGGATCTGGTGGCATCCCTCAAGAGCCCCCGCAAGGTCTTCCTCATGGTGAAGGCCGGGAAGGCTGTGGATGACTTCATCGAGAAGCTGATTCCCCTCCTCGACAAGGGCGACATCATCATCGACGGCGGCAACACCCACTTCCCCGATACGGCACGCCGTACCGAATACGTCGAGAGCAAGGGACTTCTCTATATAGGAACCGGAGTTTCCGGAGGAGAGGAGGGCGCACTCAAGGGACCTTCCATGATGCCCGGCGGTTCCCCTGCGGCATGGCCCTACGTGAAGCCTATCTTCCAGAGTGTATGTGCTAAAGTGGCTGACGGCTCGCCCTGCTGCGACTGGGTGGGCGAAGGCGGCGCAGGCCACTTCGTGAAAATGGTCCACAACGGAATCGAATACGGCGACATCCAGCTCATCTGCGAGTGCTACCAGATTATGAAGGACGTGCTCGGAATGACCAACGAGGAGATGCACGAGGTGTTCGCCGAGTGGAACAGGGGCGACCTTGACAGCTATCTCATCGAGATTACCCGCGACATCCTTGCGAAGAAGGATGAGGACGGACGCTATGTGCTCGACTATATACTCGACACCGCAGGCCAGAAGGGCACGGGCAAGTGGACGGCCATTTCCGCCCTCGACAACGGAGTTCCCCTCACCCTCATCGGCGAGTCAGTGTTCGCACGCTGCCTTTCAGCCCAGAAGGACGAGCGCGTTGCCGCCTCGAGGATACTCTCCGGACCTTCACCCGTCAAGTTCACCGGTGACAGAAAGGCTTTCCTCGACGACCTGCAGAAGGCCCTCTTCGCTTCCAAGGTGGTTTCATACGCCCAGGGCTACTCCCTGATGCGTGCCGCCGCGAAGGAGTACGGCTGGAATCTCAACTACGGAGGAATCGCCCTGATGTGGAGGGGAGGCTGTATCATACGCAGCGTCTTCCTCGGAAAAATCAAGGAGGCCTTCGACAAGAACCCCGACATAGCCAACATACTCCTTGACCCCTACTTCTGCGACAAGCTTGCGCAGGCCCAGCAGGGCTGGAGGAACGTGGTGGCCCAGGCCATAGTCAACGGAGTTCCCGCACCTTGCCTGAGCTCCGCCCTCGAGTACTATGACGGCTACCGCAGCGAGCGTCTGCCGGCCAATCTCCTGCAGGCACAGCGCGACTATTTCGGTGCTCATACCTACGAGCGCACCGACCGTCCCCGCGGAGAGTTCTTCCACACCAACTGGACAGGTCACGGCGGAGATACCGTGGCGGGTACCTACATTGCATAATCCCCAAAAAGTAATATTATGAAAATAGGAAAATATTCTTTCGGAGTCGGCGACCGCTTCTCGCATGAGGGAGTGGCCCAGCTCAAGGCCCTGCTCAAGGCCGAAAAAGAGTTCGGAGTAAGTTTCGTTCCCGTCTGGAACAAGTCCAACAGGGAGCACCAGATTGTTCACACCGAGCCTATGGAGACCAGGCGTGAGGCCGATGCGGCCGTAAAGGCCCTCGGCTACACCGGACAGTATTTCGTGGACGCCGACCATATCAACCTCAGCAATGTTGACGGCTTCCTCGAAGCTTCCGACTTTTTCACCCTCGATGTGGCAGACTACATAGGCAAGCCCGCGGAACCCGAGGCAGTGGACGCCTTCGTTGAGGCCAACAGAAAGTTCATTGGCACCGTGAACATCCCCGGAATCGAGCCTTTCGAGGTTACGGAGGACCAGGTAAGGGCCATTGCAGGCCGCTATCTCTTCGCCTGCCAGGAAGCCGGACGCATCTACCGTTACATCGCGGAGAAGAAAGGTGCGGACAACTTCGTGACCGAGGTTTCCATGGACGAGGTGAATGACCCCCAGACTCCCGTGGAGATTCTCTTCATTCTCAGCGCTCTCGCAGCCGAGAAAGTGCCTGCCCAGACCTTCGCTCCCAAGTTCACCGGCCGCTTCAACAAGGGCGTGGACTACCGTGGGGACGTAAAGCAGTTCGAGAAGGAATTCGAGGAGGACCTGCTCGTAATCGACTATGCAGTGAAGGAGTTCGGCCTGATGGACAATCTCAAGCTCAGCATACATTCAGGCTCCGACAAGTTCTCCATCTATCCCATTATGGGCCGTCTTATCAAGAAATATGACGCGGGCATACATATCAAGACCGCCGGCACCACCTGGCTCGAGGAGAACATAGGACTCGCGGTTGCCGATCCCGACGCCCTGAAGCTGGCCAAGAAAATCTACGTCAATGCCCTCGGACGCATGGAAGAACTCACCGTGCCCTACGCCACCGTCATTGACGTCGATGTAAATGCCCTTCCCTCTCCCGAGACCGTGGAAGCCTGGGATGCGGACACCTACGCCCGTACCATGCGCCACAACCAGGAAGACCCTCTCTACAATCCCTCTTTCAGGCAGCTCATCCATGTCAGCTACAAGATAGCCGCCGAGCTCGGGGACGAATATTATCCGGCTCTCGAGAAACATTCCGACGTGATTGCGGAGCAGGTTATCGAGAACCTTTGCGAGCGCCATATCAAGAGGCTTTTCGAAAAGTAGGAGGGGCGCAGCATGAAATATTCATTCGATGATTTGAAAGGACGCAACTGCGTCATCACCGGCGGATTCGGCATTCTCGGCATGGCCCTCACAAGGGGCCTGGCCGCTGCCGGAGTGAACGTCGCCGTGATAAGCCGCAGCAAGGACAATCCCGCCAGGGGAGAGGCCATTGCTGAGGAATTCGGGGTGAAGTGCCTCGGCATTTCCGCCAGCACCCTCGACAAGGCCGCTCTGGAGGCAGCCCGTGACGAAATCCACGAGAAGCTCGGAAAGATTGACATCCTTATCAACTGCGCCGGAGGCAACTCTCCCAAGGCTACCTGCCAGGTGGAGCAGATGGAGAAGGGGGACAAGCTCGAGGATACTTTCTACGGCCTGGATGTCGAAGGTTTCCAGCAGGTCTATGACCTCAATTTCAAGGGTACCCTGCTCGCCACCATGGTCTTCACCACGGATATGATCGAGGCCGGAAAGGGGAATGTGCTCAATATCTCTTCGATGAACGCCATTCGTCCCCTTACGAAGATTCCCGCCTATTCAGCCGCCAAGGGCTCTATCAACAATTTCACCCAGTGGTACGCCGTGCATGTGGCCGAGCTCGGAATAAGGTGCAACGCCATAGCTCCCGGCTTCTTCCTGACTGACCAGAACCGTTTCCTGCTCACCGACGAGCAGACTGGAGAACTCAAACCGCGCGGCCGGAAGATAATAGCAAATACTCCGACCCACAAGTTCGGTGAGCCGGAGGATTTGGTAGGGACCATGCTGTATCTGCTCAGCGATATTTCATCCTTTGTTACCGGTGTGATTATCCCGGTAGACGGCGGATACAGCGCGTTCGGAGGAGTCTAAAGAATAGTCACTTCAGCTCCCATGGAGCTTGCAATTCTCTTGACGAGGCCCTGGAGCACGGCTCCGGGGCCGAATTCTTTAAAGTTGACAGCGCCGTCGGCCACCATGTTCTTTACGGTCTGGGTCCATCTGACGGGGCTGGTGAGCTGCTTGAGCAGATTGTCCTTGATCTTCACGGGATCAGTCTCGGGAAGGGCGTTGACGTTCTGGTATATGGGGCAGACGGGGGCCTTTACTTCCGTCTTCTCTATGGCCTCGGCGAGCTTGACGCTTGCAGGCTCCATGAGTGGAGAGTGGAAGGCTCCGCTGACGCTCAGGGGGAGGGCACGCTTCGCTCCTGCGGCCTTCAGTGCCTCGCAGGCCCTTTCCACCGCTTCCTTTTCGCCGGAAATCACAATCTGTCCGTCGCAGTTGTAGTTGGCAGGGATGACGAGTCCTTCGGTGGCAGCGCAGAGTTCCTCCACCTTGCTGTCGGGCAGGCCTATGATGGCGGCCATGATGCCGGGCTTCACTTCACAGCATTTCTGCATTTCTTCGGCACGGGTGGCGACGAGCCTCAGGGCATCCTCGAATGCCACGGCTCCGCAGGCTACGAGGGCGGAGAACTCTCCGAGAGAATGGCCTCCGACCATGTCGGCAGCCGGCAGTTCCTCTGCCGTAAGTGCGGCGCATACAGAATGGAGAAATATGGCGGGCTGGGTCACTTTCGTGGCCTTCAGGTCCTCGTCGCTCCCTTCGAACATTATGTCGGTGAGCCTGAACCCGAGAATCTCATTGGCCTTGTCCATGAGTTCGCGGGCCGTCTGACTGTTTTGATAAAGTTCTTTGCCCATTCCTGAGAACTGGGCTCCCTGTCCGGGAAATACATAAGCAGTTTTCATATTTTAGTAACGTTTTCTGCAAACTTAAGGAAATTTTCGATATAGCCTCGGCAATGTCTCCCGAAGCCGCAGCCAAGATGAGCCGTTTACAAAGATTTTCGGAAGAAAACACAAAATTTCGGGGCAGTTGCCGACTTTTGATTATCTTTGCAGGCCAAAGCCCCCTTAGTTTAATGGATAGAATTTAGGATTCCGGTTCCTACGATAGGCGTTCGATTCGCCTAGGGGGTACTACCAAAACCTCTTTTCAGATTCCGTCAGGCATGGACGAATTAAAGGAAATCAGAAAACGGATAAACGCCATAGACGCACAGATAGCCGGACTTTTCGAGCAGAGGATGGAGGAAAGCCGCAAAGTGGGCGAATATAAGGCCGCAAGAGCTCTGTCTGTCCACGACCCCGTCCGCGAGTCCGAGGTGATAGCGAGGAACTCGACCCTGATAAGGGATGATACCGTGCGGGAATACTACGTCAATTTCGAGAAGAATCTCATGTCCCTTTCGAGGGCGTACCAGCAGAGGCTGACCCGGGGCCTGAAGGTCGCATACGCCGGAGTTCCCGGAGCTTTTGCCAGCATGGCCGTGGCGAGAATGTTCCCCGGTGCGGCGCAGCTCCCGTACCGCGACTTCGAGCAGGCATACGCCGCGTGTTCTTCCGGAGAGGCCGATGTGGTTGTGCTTCCCCTGGAGAACAGTTTTGCGGGGGAGGTGGGAGCAGTGACCGATCTGATTTTCTCCGGTGACCTTTTCGTGAACCAGGTAATCGAACTCGAGGCCGTGCAGAACCTTCTCGGCTGCGAAGGCGCGACTCCGGAGACGGTCAAGGAGGTATTCAGCCATCCCCAGGCACTTTCCCAGTGTTCGGCCTACATACACGAGAGAAATTATGTGACCCACGAGTTCCCCAACACCGCAGAGGCGGCCAAAATGGTGGCTGAACGGGGCGATACCGCGCTTGCGGCCATTGCGAGCGAGGAAAGTGCCGAACTCTACGGACTGAAGGTCATCGACAGGCATATCAACACCAGCGGCATGAACACGACCCGTTTCGCCGCATTCTCCCGCACCCTTTCGACGGACAACGGCAAGCGCAGGATGGACAGGCATTTCATCCTGACATTCACGGTCAAAAACGAGGCCGGGTCCCTCGCCAAGATGTTGAACATCATAGGAGCGCACGGCTTCAATATGTGCAGCCTGCGCAGCCGCCCGATGAAGAACCTCAAGTGGAACTATTATTTTTACGTAGAACTTGACGGCAATGTGGACACTGAGGAAGGCCAGAGCATGATTTCCGAACTCGGCACCCTCTGTGACCGTTTCAGGCTGGCCGGCTCGTTCTGAGAACTGTTTTCCTGACAACCGAGGCAATGAAGAACACCATAGGCAGTAGCGTGTGTCTGACGGTATTCGGCGAGAGCCACGGCCCCGCGGTAGGAGTCGTGCTCGACGGCATTGCGCCCGGCATAGCCGTGGACGAGGAATTCATGGCCTCCCGGCTTTCCCTGCGCCGCCCCTCTGGAAGCACGGACACTGCCCGCAGGGAGAAGGACGATTTCAGGATACTCAGCGGCGTGTGCAAGGGCCATACTACGGGCACGCCCCTGACGATAGTGATACCCAATGCCGACACCCGCAGTTCCGACTACTCTGAAATGGAGAATATCGCAAGGCCTTCGCACGCCGACTACAGTGCCCAGGCCAAGTACCACGGCTATCAGGACAAGAGCGGGGGAGGGCATTTTTCCGGCAGGGTGACTGCCGGCATAGTGGCGGCCGGAGCAATCTGTCTCAAGGCTCTGCAGGCCCGTTCCATATACACAGGCACCCACATTCTCAGCTGCGCAGGAGTTTCGGACAGGCCTTTCGCGGCGGACAGTCCTGCCTTGTGCGAAAGCGACATACTTTCGCTTTCCGACAGGGAATTCCCCGTGCTGGATGATGTGGCGGAGGACATGCAGTCGGCCATAATGGAAGCGGCGGCGCAGAAGGATTCGGTCGGCGGGATAATCCAGACGGCGGTCAGCGGCTTTCCTGCAGGAGTGGGCGAGCCCTGGTTCGATTCCCTGGAAGGGGCCATTTCCCGTGCGGTTTTCGCAATAGGCGGGATAAAAGGCATAGAATTCGGCCGCGGTTTCGCTCTGGCCGGGCTCAGGGGTTCCGAAGCCAACGACCCCTTCCGTATGCAGGACGGAAAGGTGGTGACAGCCAGCAACAACAGCGGGGGAATCAACGGCGGAATCAGCAACGGCATGCCCATAGTGTTCAATATGGCGGTGCGCCCCACTCCGTCCATAGCCCGGGCCCAGCAGAGTGTGGATTTCGTGAACGCCAGGGATGTGCAGCTGGAAATCAGGGGCAGGCATGACCCGGCAATAGTCCGGCGTATATGCATAGTGGTCACGAGCCTCGTCGCGGTAGTGCTCTGCGACATGCTCGCCCAGCGTTTCGGCACGGACTGGATTGTATCAAAAGACTGACGCCATGCCCGAACTTGTTCCCGGAAAAACCAGGATTCTCATAGTGGGGCTCGGCCTCATAGGAGGTTCGTATGCCGATGCCCTGAGCCACGCAGGCTTTGAAACTGGAGCCATAGACAGCCGGTGTGAAGCCATAGACCATGCCCTCGCCCGCGGTCTCATAGCCCACGGCAGGACAGTTCCGGAGCAGGAGTACCTTGCCGGCTTCGATCTGGTGGTTTTCGCCCTTTATCCCCATGTATTCGTGGAATGGGTGCAGGAATACGGCTCCCTTCTGCCACAGGGGGCCCTTGTCACCGATGTCACCGGAGTCAAGTCTTCGCTGATCCCTCAACTGAATTCCCTGCTCAGGCCGGACATAGAGTTCGTCGCCGCCCATCCCATGGCCGGAAAGGAACTCGGCGGGGTGGAGAACAGCGACAGGCGCATTTTCCGCGATGCCAATTTCATAATTACACCAGTGGAGGGTAACAGCGACAGGGGTATACAGACTGTCAGGGAACTCGCATGGATACTCGGATTCTCGAAGATTTCCATAATCAGCCCAGAGGAACACGACGAGATGGTGGGCTTCCTTTCCCAGCTCACCCATTGCATAGCTGTGGCCCTCATGACCTGCAAGGAGTCCTCCCAGCTGGCCGACTACACCGGCGACTCTTTCCGGGACCTTACGAGAATAGCCCGCATCAACGAGAATATGTGGACCGAGCTGTTCATGGAGAACCGGGACGTACTTGTCAGTCAGATAGACCTTTTCATGGACAGGCTGGACCAGATACGCCAGGCCCTCGGCGAGGGGGATACCGCGACCCTGAAACGGCTCATGCGTCTTTCTACCGAGCGCAGGGCATACTTTGACAAGGAAAGATAGGCAGGCCCGCTGCCGTTCCCGGAGCCTGTCGGGAAGGAGGCCGGAGCTTTTGAATTTTAATGGAATTTTGAATATGTATATTTGTCCGGAGCAGTGAGCTGCAACGGGGCCCCCGCAGAGAGGGTGGCATTACATGGAATCGCTTTAAAGACAGACTATGAACATGATATTCAAGCGCAAGCTCGTCATACCCCAGGAAGTTAAGGAGATGTATCCCATTTCCGAGGAGGGGGAGGCAGCGAGGAAGCGCAACAACGAGGAGATTGAACGCATTTTCACGGGCAAGAGCGACAAGCTCCTGCTCATCATAGGCCCGTGTTCGGCCGACAGGGGAGATGCGGTAATAGACTATATTTCGCGCCTGCGCAGGGTTCAGGAAAAGGTGGCCGACAAGATAGTCATAGTGCCGCGCATCTACACCAACAAGCCCCGCACCACCGGGGCCGGCTACAAGGGTATGCTCCACCAGCCCAATCCCCTGGCCGGGTCAGACCTGCTCAAGGGTCTGATTGCCATACGCAAGCTGCACATGCGGGTAATCAATGAGACCGGCTTCTCCTGCGCGGACGAGATGCTGTATCCGGAGAACCACAAGTATCTCTCGGACCTGCTTTCCTACGTGGCCGTGGGGGCGCGTTCGGTGGAGAACCAGCAGCACAGGCTGACAGCCAGCGGAGTGGATGTTCCCGTGGGGATGAAAAATCCTACCGGAGGCGATTTGTCGGTGATGATGAATGCTCTCAAGGCGGCACAAAGTCCCCATACCTTCATATACCGCAATTGGGAGGTGGAGAGCAAGGGCAATCCCCTCGCTCACGCCATACTCAGGGGTTACGTGGATTCCAACGGCATCTCGCATCCCAATTATCACTATGAGGATTTGCGGCGTCTTTGCGAGCTGTACGCGGAGAGCGGCCTCAAGAATCCGGCCGTCATCGTGGACACCAACCATTCCAACTCCGGCAAGAAATACCTCGAACAGATAAGGATAGCCAAGGAGGTGCTTCACAGCACGCGCCACAGCGAGGATATATTCAAGTTGGTCAAGGGTCTCATGATAGAGTCCTACATTGAGGACGGGTGCCAGAAGGTCTCCGACGGGGTCTACGGCAAGTCGATTACCGACCCCTGCTTAGGATGGGAGAAAAGCGAAAGACTCATATACGAAATTGCCGGCCTGCGCTGAGCGCGGCCGGCAATTTTTCAGCGGCTCCCTAAGCCCGGATGCCTGCGTTGAACTTGTCCTTGTTGTCTCCGGTGTAAAGGAAACGTTTGATTTTGTGCGTGGCGGTCTTGATAAAGGCCTCGCGCTGGATTTCCACGTCACGTATCTTTGAGGACTTGCTGACCTTGGCATTCACGAACTCTATAATGGCTTTCTTGCGGGCTTCCAGGTTCTCCACGAACTTGTCCTTGCCCTCGAGGTTCCAGTCTATGACATTGTCGCCGAGCTGGACGAGGGCCACGAGGTAGCCGTTTCTCTGGACTACGAGCGAATCCTGGACGCCTTCCATGTTATTGATGACGTTCTCTATTTCTTCAGGATAGATATTCTCGCCCGAAGCTCCGAGTATCATGTTGCGGAGACGGCCCTTGACGAAGAAGCGGCCCTTGCTGTCGCAGCAGGCCAGGTCTCCGGTGCGGAACCACCCGTCCTGACTGAGCACTGAACGTGTCCTCTCGAAGTCCTTGTAGTATCCGAGCATCACGTTGGGCCCCTTGACGGTAATCTCGCCCTCTCCTGTCTCGGGGTTTATGTCCTCGAGTTTCACCTGGACGCTTTGTACGGGCCGGCCGGTAGACCCTACGAATGTCTTGTTCGGAGAAGCCGCGCAAATCAGGGGTGCGGTCTCCGTGAGTCCGTAACCTATTGAGTAGGGGAAATGTATCTTCTTGAGGAAGGCCTCGACGGTCGGGTCGAGTTTAGCCCCGCCTATTCCGAAGAACTTGAGTCTGCCTCCGAAGGTTTTCTTCAGTTTTATGCCCACGAGCATATAGAGCAGGAAGGGCATGTTCTTGTAAAGGTAACGCAGGAACTTGCTCCCTTTTATGGTGGGCACGACGCTGCTCTTGTAGACCTTCTCTATGATAAGGGGAACCGAGAGCATTACCGTGGGCTTTATCTGCTTCAGCGCGGAAATCAGCACCGAAGGGGTGGGGGCCTTCTGGAGATACACGACCCTGGATCCCATGGCGAAGGGGTAGAGCATGCCTATGCCGAGCTCGTAGGTGTGGGCCATGGGCAGTATGGACAGGAATACATCCTTCTTGCGTACCTTGAAACTGTACCAGGAGTTCAGCACGTTCACGCAGAAGTTCCTGTGGCTGAGCATCACGCCCTTGGCGTTTCCGGTAGTGCCGGAGGTATAGAGTATGGCGGCTATGTCGAGGGGTGTGGGGATACATACCTTGCCGTCGCAGGTGTAGGACTCGTCGTTGACCTTGATGAAGCTGAAATCTTCGATGTCTATCACGAGATTGAGCTGCTCTTTGGTGGCCTCGCCGAGTTTCTTCAACTGCTTCTTCGAGATGAATATGGCCTTGGATTCGGAGTGGTGGAGTATGTTCTCGACCTCATTCTCCGATACCTCGGGCAGTATGGGCACTGCGATGCGCCCGAAGGCCGTAATGGCGAAGAAGGCTATGCTCCAGTTGGGCATGTTTTCGGACAGGATGGCCACCTTGTCGCTGGCACCTATTCCGAAATTGCAGAGCAGCCTGGAAAGATTGTCGCAACTGTCCTTGAACTGTGAGTAGGTATAGCGTTGTCCGCCTTCTGCGAATTCCGCTACCGTACGTTTGCGAAATTTGGATGTGGAGTAATTGTAGAGTTCAGTCAGTGTGTCAAATGTAGGTTTCATAACGTCGTGGTTGTTCTTAATGGCTGTGAGTGTATTCCTCAAGGCCAGCCGCAAGTACATTCAGGGCTTTTTCAAGTTCGGGAACCTCCAGCACGTAGGCTATGCGGACCTGTTTCCTGCCGGCTCCGGGCGTCCTGTAGAAGGAAGCGGCCGGGGTGACCATGGTGGTGCTGTCATCCATTCTGAAATCCGTGAGCATCCATTTGGCGAAGTCCTCCGCATCCTCCACCGGCAGTTCAGCCACGGCGTAGAAGGCACCGTAGGGAACGGGAGTGTAGACTCCGGGTATGGAATTGAGTATTCCGAGGGCGCAGTCCCTGCGGCGTATGTATTCTTCACGAACTTCATCGAAGTAGCTCTGGGGCGTGTCGAGAGCTCCGAGGGCGGCATATTGTCCGAACACCGGGGGGCAGAGCCTCGACTGGGCATATTTCATCGCGGCGGCCATCACTTCCTTGTTGTGTGAGGCTATCACGCCTATCCTCGCCCCGCAGAGGTTGTACCTCTTGGAAACGGAGTCGACGAGAATCACGTTCTCTTCGCAGCCCGGGATGTTAAGGGCCGAGAAATGCGGCTCGTCGGTATAGCAGAATTCCCTGTACACCTCGTCCGAAATCAGGAAGAGTTCATTCCTTCGGCAGAAATCGCCTATGGCAAGCATTTCCTCCCTGGTGAAGAGCTTGCCCGAGGGATTGCAGGGATTGCTCAGCAGCACAGCCTTCGTCCTGTCTGTGAGGAGCTTTTCAAATTCCGAAATGTCGGGAACGGCGAAGCCCTCGCGTATGTCCGTGGACACTGCCTTCAAGCTTATGCCATTGAGGTAGGCAAAGGTCTGGTAGTTGGTATAGTAAGGCTCAACGACTATTATCTCGTCGCCTTCGCCCGCAACTATCTGCATCGCACACGAGAAAGCCTCGCTTCCAGCCACCTCTATAAGAAGTTCGCCAGGTTCGAGACTTATGCCTAACTTGCTGTAGTATCTGTCGATGAGTCCCTTTCTCAATTCCATCAATCCTGCGGAATTGGTGTAGGATATGTGGTCCAAAGTGCGGCACTTCTCCTCTACGGCCCTGAGAGCGCATTCGGGCGACTTGATGTCGGGAGCTCCGAGGTTGAGGTGATAGACCTTGGTGCCCGCTGCCTTGGCGGCATCTGCGAGCGGAACGAGTTTCCTGATGGCAGAAGCTGGCATCAGGCGGGCTTTTTCAGAAATTTTGAGGGACATATAAGCTTTTTTGTTGTGTTGAAAGTGCGCCAAATTTATACATTCGATGCATAAAAGCAAAACGGATGCCTGTTCTGCACCGAATATTCCACAGAAAGGACTCAGGGAAAACTTACGTCCACCCTTTCGAGCACGTCCTCGCCGGACATCATGGCCGGATTCGTGCCCTCGACCCCTTCGGGAACCTGCATGCCGAGCCTCTCGAACAGTTGTTCCCAGTACAGGGGCATATTGCCGGAACTGTCCCTGAAGTTCATGGACACGGAGGAGAATATATGGCTGCCGTCGGGAAGTATATAACTGTCCCTGACGAGTTCGCTGCAGTATTTGGCCCCGTTGTCCGGGAGGAAGGCCATGTCGTAGGGTTCGCCGAGGAATGTTTTGGCGTTCTCCACGAAGTCCTCCGCGAGGGAATTGTCCTTGAGCCTCATGACCTGGAATTCCGGGAGAGAGCCGTCCCTGAGGGTAAAGTCGGTGAGGAAGGTGTCGAGAGGATGCCTGTCCACACCGTGCCTTATGGTGGCGTCGATAATCCAGACCGTGTCGTTGCAGACTTCGGCTATGGCCACGTGTATGATATTCAGCGAGTCGAAGCAGGTGGCTTCGGAGATGGCGGAGGCCATGGAATCCTCCTCGAGGCTGTAGTCTGTGGGTATGCCCACGAATATGAGGTCGCCTGTGCGCAGCCGCTCCTCCTCCGTCTGTCCGGCCCTGCTTCCGCAGGAAAGCGCGGCCGAGAGTGCAAGTCCGGTGGCGAGCAGGCAGGCAAGGCCTTTTCTGATTGAAACGTATGTCATGTTTCCGGTTGTTGTTAAGGGTTGAAATAGGGGGCAGGGGGTTAAGACAAAAGGGAGGGTTGTCCAAAAAACTTTTGGTCACCCTCCCTTCCTCTATGAAGCATCACCGGTGTAGCCCGGCTACGTGAGAATCAGTCATCAAAATCCTTGTACTTTTCGAGAGCCTTGTCCATCTTGCTCTCCTTCACTGCCTTGACCGCTACTGCTTGTCTGCGGTGCTTTACACTTTCCGAGAATCTGTAAATCATGTTGGCCACAAGAACGAACATGATAATCAAAAGCGCGTACATATCTGTTTTTTCTATAAGGTTTGTTTCGTACAAATCTTTCAACGGCGCAAAGGTATGTGCGAAATCCGGAATACGGAAACGTTTGCTACATTTTGTTCCGATTGCCGTGTTTGGCCGGGACGATTGCCGCGCGGCAGGGGGGTCAGATGAAGAAAAGTATAAGCATCTGGGCTACAAGCACCCTGAAGAACATGGTGAGGGGGTAGACCGTGGCATAGCCCACTGCGGCATGGTCGGTCTCCTTGTCCTGCTCGGTGGCGTAGGCGAGGGCGGGAGGATTGGTGCTCGAACCGGCAAGCACGCCGATCAGGGTATTGTAGTCTATCTTCATGGCAAAGCGTCCGACCAGACCGGCTACCAGCATGGGGATTACGGTTATGAGGGCGCCGTAGCCTATCCATACATAGCCTCCCTTATGTATTATGGTGTCCACGAATCCGTTGCCGGCTTCAAGACCCACGCAGGCGAGGAAGATTGAAATTCCCATTTCCCTGAGCATGAGGTTGGCGCTCGCGGTCGTGTAGGTCACCACCTTGAACTGCGGGCCGAAGTGGCTGATGAGCAGACTGATGATGAGAGGACCGCCGGCGAGACCGAGTTTCACGGCCTGGGGAATGCCGGGGAAACGTATGGGTATGCTTCCGAGTATGCAGCCTATGGCTATGCCCATGAAGATAGGAACGAGATTGGGTTCGTCCAGACGCTTGCGCGAGTTGCCGAGCACCTTCTCCACTGCGGCTATGCTCTGTTCGCTACCTACTACGGTCACCTGGTCGCCGTACTGCAGACGTATTTCGGGAGTTGCCCTGAGTTCAATACCCGCCCTGCGTATGCGCGTCACGGAGGCGCCGAGCACCTTCTCGAAGTCAAGTTTGCCGAGTACCATTCCGTTCAGCTTGCGCTTGGAGATGATGATGCGGCGGGAGATGAACTTGCTGTCGCTGAGATGTTCCGCGGGCTCGATGTTGGACACGTCGATAATCTTCTCGGGGGCATGGGGCGCCCTGGGTTTCACTACGGGGCCCTTTCCGTAGAAGCAGAGCCTCAGGACCACGAAACTCAGGATACAGCCGATTACACCGAGGGGATAGGCCACAGCGTAGCCGAGGGCTATTTCGGGGGCATTGCTGTGGAAGATGTCGGAATAGGCCTGCTGCGCGGCACCGAGTCCGGGAGTGTTGGTAACGGCTCCGGACATGATACCGGTCATGGTCGTTATGTTCTCACTGGTGATGAAGTGCAGCGCAATGGTGACTCCGACTCCGAGCACCACCACGAGCATGGCGAGGAGGTTCAGTCCTATGCCGCCGCTCTTGAGACTGGAAAAGAATCCGGGGCCCACCTGCAGACCTATGCTGTAGACGAACAGTATCAGTCCGAATTCTTTGAGGAATTGAAGGAGATTGGCGTCCAGCGTCATTCCGAAGTGGCTGAATGCTATTCCTATGAACAGAATCCAGGTTACTCCGAAGCTGATGTTCGCAATCTTGATTTTGCCCATTATCTTTCCGAGGGCAATGACGAGGGCGAGGATAATCACGGAATGTGCTATGCCGCCGCTCCAGGCACCGGGGGTGCCGTTGAATAGTGTTTCTATAAAGTTCATGACCTTTTCAGAGCCATTTTGATATTTTGGAATTCACTTCGTTGCTTTCGCAGAGCATCTTGAAGAAAGCGGCTGCCGAACGCTTGTGATAGGCCTTCTTGAGCACGTGTATGCACCCTTCGAGTTCGTTCTGGGGCAGCTTGAGCGGTATGGCCTTCAGCCTGTCCTCGTGGTGGTAGACCGTGGTGTCGGAGAGTATGGTCAGAAGGTGGTTGCTCTGCACTATATCTAAAAGTATGTTGATATCGTTGACTTCCATTCTGATGTTGAGGTCCTCGCGGGTGATGTCGAGATACCTGTCGAGGGTCTTGCGCGCCTGCAGGCCGGGGGCGGGAAGGGCCAGACTCTGCTGTTTGAGGTCGGAGATGTCAATGATCTCCCTGCCGGCAAGGGGATGGTCGTTGCGCAGGATGACCGAGAGCCTGTCGCTGAACAGGGTGAACGACTGTATGTCGTTGCACTCTCCTTCGGGCTTGAAGGCGAGCACGAAGTCCACCTCGCGGCGTCGGAGCATGTGCAGCAGTTCGTCCATGGTCTTGCTCGAGATTATCAGCTTGACTCCGGGATAGGCAGTCACGAAATTCTTGAGGGTTTCCGTGAGAATGGGACAGAAGGAGTAGGTGACCCCGATGCGAAGTTCACCGGCAAGGACCTCCTGAAGGTCGCGTATCTGTTCGTAGCAGTCTTTGGCGTCCTGGATAGTCTTTCTGGCGAGGGGAAGCAGTCTCGAACCGTTTTCGGTGAGGGACACGGAATGCGAGTCCCTTTCAAAAAGTGCGGTCCCGAATTCTTCTTCCAATTGCTTGATCTGCTGCGAAAGCGTACTTTGAGTCACGAACAGATTGCGGGCGGCTTCCGAGAAATTCAGCGTTTCAGCCACCTTGACGAAGTAATGCAGTTGTCTGAGTTCCATTGCTTTCTACAGGTTTTCGCAGCGGGGCGCAAAGTTATTGCTTTATTTTAAAAAACAGTCCCCGGTGCTATTGATAATTATTATAGCGGTTATAAGCCACATCCGCAAAGATATGGATTTTTTGTCCCGGGACAGGAAAGCCGGGATTTTCGTGAGAAATATTTTTAACATTATGGAACTTTCTCCGTCTATAGAGTGTAAGCGAGGCTGGAAAGGATTTGAGCCCTGGACAGCAAAACGTAAAAACAAGGAAGAATATGAAGCAGTTATTGATTGTGATGGCCGGTCTGGCCCTGTTTTCGGCGACAGCTACTGCCGTGGCTGCGGACAGGCAGATTCAGGAAAAAAGGATTTTAAGTGCGGTGAACAGCCTGAGGAGCGAGAAGGAGGCCGAAGTGCTCAACATTGGTCCCATGGCCATGTTGTTGGTAAAGGCGGCAGGGAACATTGCCGTGGCAGATGACCCCGAAGCCAGGGCCGGCCTGAAGTTCATGAAGGGACTCAAACGCATGGTGGTGGCTGACTATGAAGGAGTCGAGGCGCATGTGAAGGACAGGTTCAACAAAAGGATGTCCGGGCTGCTCGAGGGCTGTAGTCTGCTGATGTCGATTTCCGAAGACGGCAGTCACACTTCGATTTACGCTACGGTCAGCAAAGACGGTTCCCTTCTGAGCAATTTTGTGATATTCTGTCCGGATGAAGGGGCCCTCGTGTGCCTGTTCGGGACCTTTGACGTGCGGGAAGCCATGAAATTGATGGAGGAGGGAATATGATTGGCGCAGAAGAGTTCCGGAAGGACTATCTCTGCCATGCCGAAGGCCTTTACCGCATAGCCTTTTACATGCTTGAGTCCCGGCAGGATGCCGAGGATGCGGTTCAGGACCTGTATCTAAAATTATGGAGGGGCAGGGAAACGCTGGATTCAGTGCGAAATCCCCGCGCCTGGTGTATAACTCTTCTGAGGAATATATGCCTCGATCGTATACGCGCTGCTTCATCGCACGAAACGGGGGAGGAACCGGATGCGAATCTGCCTTCGGGGCTGAGAACGGACTCGGCAATAGAGGACAGGGAAAGACTGGCCCGGGTAATGGAAGCGGTAAGGAAACTCCCGAGGAGGGAGAGGCAGGTGCTTGAAATGCGGGTTTACGAGGAACTCAGCTACAAGGAAATGGAGGAGCGCAGCGGAATGAACCGGCTCACACTCAGGGTGCTGTTGAGCAATGCCAGAAAGAAAATAAGGAAATCATTGATATAAAACGGACGAGAATATGAAACGATTGAAAGATATGGAATCCCTGCCTTTCGAAGAACTCGAAAGGATAGCCGAAGACAGGAGCATAGAGACTCCCGAAGGGCTGGCTGAAAGGATGGAAGCCGCATTCACCGGGCTTGCCTCACAGGAGCAGAGGCGCGCGGACAGAACTGCCGGACGGGGCTGGAGGGTAGGAGGCTGGTCGTTTGCAGCAGTGTGTGCCATAGCGGCGGCCGTCGTGACAGTGGGCTCGCTGCGGAGAAACGCCACGCCCGTCGATACCTTCGATGACCCTATGCTCGCATACGCCCAACTCGAGAGAAGCCTGGGCATTATAGCCGAGAGCCTGTCGGCGGGGAGCAGCAAGACAGCGGAGGCGGTGGATGTGATGGGCAGACCGAAGGAAATTATCGAAAACATCCTGTCCTCAAGGACGAAGAATGAAGACTGAACCGCAGCAGGCGGAAAGGATAAGGGAAGATCAAAGGAAAAAGAAGTAAAAACATAAAAGCATAAAGCAAAATGAAAAAGTTTATTTTGACAGCAATGGTAATGCTGGTTTCTGTGGGGACTTTCGCACAGGACGTCAAGACTATCTACAACAGGTACTCCAATGCAAAGGGTGCGGAGACTGTCTATATTTCCGAAGCCATGTTCCAGTTGATGCAGGGTCTGCCCGAAGGTGTGCTGGACATTGACATTGACGTCATGCCCTACGTGAAGTCACTCAAGGCCCTTTACATAATCAATTGTGAAGGTGCGATGGCGGAGAGTCTTTCGAATGACGTGCAGAGATTGGTGTCGGCCGGGAAGTTTCAGCTGCTGATGGAGCTCAATTCCGACTCGGACAAGCTTAAAATCTATATTGTTGATGACGGAAGGGACACCATTACGAATTTTGTGCTTCTCGCTGCGGATGAGACAGACACCGCGCTCATCGCCCTTGACGGGACCATGAGCAAAAAGGACCTTATGAATCTCGTTGCCAATGATTGACAGCCGGTAGAGATTCCAGGTAAAACCACATTAATTTTAACATTTTTTATCTACTATCCGACGGGGGACCAAAAGCGACTTTGGGCACCCCCATTTTTTATTCCAATTGCCAAAAAGTGCTATATTAGCGCGCAGATATGAGGGGGCTGAAGACACTTTCGGGGCGGGCGGCCGGGATTTCCCGAAGAAATCTCCAAGGCTCCCTGCGACGGGTCCCGTCATTTAAAGTGAGATATTGAATACAAGTAAAGATAACCAATATTGATTCGTCTTGCAGACGCTAATTAATGACACTTTAATAACCATGGAAATCTCGCAGAGAGCTGCCAACATGCCGTTTTCGCCCATACGTAAGCTCGCACCTTACGCCAACGAAGCCAAGCGGAACGGAAAAAAAGTTTACCACCTCAACATCGGCCAGCCTGACATACGCACGCCGCGCTGCGGACTGGACGCGCTCAAGAACATCGACAGGGACATTCTCGAGTACAGCCCTTCGGACGGCATCCTTTCCTTGCGCAGGAAAATGTCGCAATACTACGCCGGCTACGGCATAAACCTTTCTCCCGACGAAATAATCATCACCACAGGAGGCTCGGAGGCCGTTCTTTTCGCCTTTCTCGCCTGCCTGGGACCCGGAGACGAGGTGATAGTGACCGCGCCCTTCTATGCCAACTACATCTCCTTCGCCATAGCGGCGGGTGCGGAGCTCAAATGCGTGAAGACCAGTATTGAAGACGGCTTCCGCGTACCTTCTGTAAAGGCTTTCGAAGAGCAGATCGGCCCCCGCACCAGGGCCATACTGATATGCAGTCCCAACAATCCTACGGGTTATGTCTATTCCCGCGAAGAAATGGAGCAGTTCCGGGACATAGTCAGGAAACACAATCTCTACCTCTTTACCGACGAGGTGTACCGTGAATTCATTTACAGCGGCGGCGAGTATGTATCGGCGATGCACCTTGACGGAATGGATGAGAACGTGGTACTTCTCGATTCGGTGTCGAAGCGCTACTCCGAGTGCGGAATACGCGTGGGCTGTCTCGCCACGAAGAACCGCAAGGTGTACGATGCCGTGATGAAATTGTGTCAGGCGAGGCTTTCTCCGCCGCTTCTCGGCCAGATAGTGGCGGAGGCGTCCATAGACGTGCCCGAGGAATATATGAAATCCGTTTTCGATGAATACGAGGCCAGGCGCGATTTCATGATAGAGACCCTCAATGCTATCCCCGGCGTGTATGCACCCAGGCCCATGGGCGCTTTCTATACCATGGTGAAACTGCCGGTGGACGATGCCGAGCGTTTCTGTATGTGGTGTCTGAAGGACTTCGACTACAACGGGGAGACGGTAATGGTGGCCCCCGGGTCCGGTTTCTATTCGGAAGAAGGCGAGGGCAGACAGGAGGTCAGGATGGCCTACGTGCTTTGCCGCGAAGACCTTGCAAAGGCCCTGAAGGTGCTGGCCAAGGCCCTCGAAGCCTATCCCGGCAGGACTGTCTGAAACTCCTGACGGCAGGCGGCATTGAGGAATGCGGTCGGGGCTTGCCTCCTGATTCTGCGAAATAAATAGTATATTAGCGGTCGGGTAAAATAGTTTTTTTATGAAATCACTGAAAGGAACAAAGACGGAAGCCAATTTGGAGGCCGCCTATGCAGGTGAGAGCGAGGCCCGCACCAAGTACACTTTTTATGCTTCCAGGGCGAAGAAAGACGGATATGTCCAGATAGCCGAGCTTTTTGAAGCCACTGCCAACAACGAGAAGGAGCACGCCAAGATTTGGTTCAAGCTCCTGCACGGTAATACTGTTCCGGACACCGAGGAAAACCTGAAGGATGCCGCTTCCGGCGAACATTACGAATGGTCGGAGATGTATCCCAAGTTTGCTGCCGAGGCAAGGGAGGAAGGTTTCGACGAGATTGCCGCCCTGTTTGAAATGGTGGCTGACATCGAGAAGGAGCATGAGGCACGCTACAGGAAACTTCTTGAGAACATCGAGGGCAAACTTGTCTTCACCCGTGAGGGAGATGCAATATGGGAGTGCGGCAACTGCGGACACATAGTCGTAGGCCCTTCAGCCCCGGAAATCTGTCCTGTCTGCGCACATCCCAAGAGTTATTTCCGGCTTGCAGCGAGAAACTATTAATTCACGACGTTCAGACCTGTTACGGGTGGCGAGGATATGTCTTGTAATCCCCGCCATCTTGTTTTCGTGCGTGCTGGCGCGCGCGCAGTTCACCGCCAGTTCCAGCGGTCTGCTCCAGATGCCGAGCGCGGAAATGCAGGAGAGCGGCACCGTGATGATATGTGCCAACTATCTGAACAAGAACTCCCTCCCGTCGAGCGCATCGTCGGGCTGGGACTATGACACTGTCGCATACGGTTTTGCTTTTACGTTCTGGAGCCGCCTCGAAGTGGGTTACGTGTGTACTGTCTTCAACGGCAGGTGGAAGCCCGACCCTACCGAAAATGACCTGGAGTTCGTCAATCAGGACCGTCATTTCTACGGCCGGGTGATGATTTTCAAGGAAGGGGAGTTCGGGAAGTCGTGGATGCCGGCCCTCGTGGCTGGAGTAAGTGACCCTACCACGGGTTCCTCGTCCGGAGGTTATCTCGATTTTGCCGTATCCGGTTCAGGCAACGGATATTTCAACCGCATTTACCTTGCGGCGAGCAAACATTTCAACACCGCCTGGGGAGAGGTAGGGGCGCACGCCGCCTACCAGTACAACCAAAGGACGGATTACCCTCTGAACGGCCCCTGCGCCGCTGTTACGTGGAAACCCAAATGGCTGACTGACAAGTGGCTGTTGGATGATATAATGTTAGTATTGGAGTACGATTCGCGTACCTGCAACGCAGGATTCATCGCCTCTATATGGGAAAACAGGTTCGAGGCCATGTTCGAGGCGCAGAATTTCTGCTGGATTAATTTCGGGCTCAGGTACAAAATCAGGCTTCGCTGACTAAAATTTCGTTCCCATGAATGCAGTGCTGATGCTCATACCCCTGCTCATGAACCTGTCCGTTGCGGCTCCTGCGGACAGTACGGCCTCCGTGCTCGTGGACGCGGGCTTCCTCAATGTCAGGTCAGCGGAAACGGATGAATACCGCGTCTATACGA
>CAZMTY010000019.1:17486-32295 GCA_964569595.1 uncultured Muribaculaceae bacterium | reverse complement strand
TCAGATGGCAGTCAAAAGGTACTCAAAAATATATACGTATTTTGGAGGCACTATATGATATGATTACAAGTGCTCATGTGTATTATCTTGACGAATTGGGTGAGGATTTACACTATGACTTGTTGTACTACTATCTCAATGTCTTTATTTTCAATTCTGAAAAATCACAGTTGATTATTACCAGTCAAGAAACTACACTGCTTTCTCAAGACCTTGTCAATGAGAACAGAGGTGTAGTATGGTTCGTGGAGAAGAACAAAGAGACAGCATCTTCTGAATATTCTCGCGGTGACTCTTTCGGGCTACACAAGAATCTGTCTCTTTATAACTCTTATCGCATCGGTCGTTTGGGAGCAAAGCCTGATTTGGGCAGTATCTTTATAAATCTGGAGGATTGATATGGGGAGATTACGACAAACTGCGCTTATCATAGGTGAAGGCCCTACGGAATTTTTCTACTTCAAGTCCTTGTGTGATGTATTCAAACGCTTGACCATCAAGCCGGACTATCCCAAGCATACGAACATTAAGGAGCTTGACGCCAAGATTGCGGATGGCGTTGCAATGGGCTACAGCCACATATTCTGCATTGTCGATATGGATACGAAGGATGTAGAACCGGAGCGTTCACAATATCAAAAATTAAAGGCGAAATACGCCAAGCCTGTCAACAAGCCGAAAAAGGGCATATATTGTGAGATTAAGTTCTTTGAGACCCATCGCTGTACGGAACTGTTCTTCCTCTACTATTTCCGCTATACTTCACGTTTATACGATTCACAGGAGCAATTGCTCAAAGATCTCAACCAATGTGTTGCATATCAAAAGACTATGGATTTCTTCATTAAGACCAAAGGACTGCATGGTTATTTTGAACGAAATGGTGGCTGTCTTAGGAATGCTGTAACCAATGCCAATCGCTCTATGGAAGAGAAACTGGAGAACGCAAGAGATTATACTTACTCAGAGCTTGGACAATTGATTACTGCATTGAACGACCTGTCAAAATAAGCCGGACATCCCCCCAAAAAACTGCCCAGTTTGCGTGTCTAAAACCGTATCCAAACCCTCGTCTATTCCTCAGTCTCGCATCCGAAATAGTTACCCTTGCGGGCGTAGGGGATTCCGGACTTCATCCATACCGGCATGGGTGCGCCCATGAGATAGTAGTCGAAGAACTGCTGCATACGTATCGTAAGATCCGTATGCCTTCGGCGAACTACAGCTGCCGAACCTTTTATACATAACACAAACCACTGCCACTATGAAGCTGATAGCTGCAGCAGGAACTCCGAACCAGCCCCCACAACGAAAACTTCCCGCCTCAGGCTTTTTCACTTTTGCGGAAATGTTCCCGTGAAGCGGACCCCGCGGCGCATCCGACTTTTGCAAAATGTGATTAAATTAGTGCGAACTTTGGCAGTCTGCGAGTTGTATGAAAAGGATTTTGTCGACGGCAGCCCTCTTGCTTTGCTGTACACTATATTTTTACGCTGAACCCTCCAATACTGACGGGGGTTCGGTTTTTTACAATATGTACCTCTCGGCGAAAAAGGACGGTGACAGTTCCAAGGCCATGGAATACGCCGCTATATTCCTGAATTCCGCTGATTCCGCATCGGTCACGCCGGACATGGCGCCCGTCGCCGAAGAACTTTCCGAATATTACGAAGACGGCTTCAACTTTTCCGAAGCGCTGCACTGGAGGAAATTCGCCATGAAACTCTACGAAGGCACTGACGTTTACGGAGCCGAGGCGGCGGAAAACGAATACCGTTTGGCAAAACTTTATTTCCGCACTGGGGAATACCACAGGGCCTACGAACATGTGAGCCGCGTCATGGACATATTTCCCGAAGACAGCCGGGACAAAATCCGTCTTCAGTGCCTTAACCTGCTCGGCGCACTGTACTACGTCTGCAGGGATTTCGACAACTCCAACTATTACTTCGGGAAATTCGCCGAGGGCGCAGAACAGATAAACGACACCACGCTGCTGGTCCTGGCCCTGAACAACATCGCTGTCTATACCAACACCGTATCCGATTCGCTGAAGACAAGAAGCCTTATCAGCCGCTGTATTGATTTATGCAAGAACCTGGAAGACAATTCCTTGCTCTGCAAGATGTACATCAACATCTCCGCCAGCTACATCAATGCAGGCAACATGGACGAGGCCCGCGAATATCTGGAACTTGCCCGACCCCTTCTCGGTGACATAGAAGAATTCGGACAATATTACCACTATATGGGAGTGCTCGACTGCCTTACGGGCAATATGGACAGGGCCGTCGACAATCTCAACAAGGCCATATCCTACTACGACCAGGGCGAATTTGCCGGCAGGGAGCAGTTCTGCCTGGAATTAGTCCAGGAACTGTATGCCATGGACGGGGACTACGAAGCCGCCTACGACGCCCTTTACCGCTACTACGCCATTTCCAAAGAGGACAGGAGCACGGATGCCGTGATAGAACTTTTCCGCACCAGGGTTGAACTCATGGACAGGACAAAACAGGAAGAGGCGATGGCCCTGGAAAAGAGGCGCACCGTGACCCTCGCCGTCGGGATTGCCTTTGTTGTAGTAGCCGCCGTAGTCGTTTACCTGCTTTTCAAACGCCGCGAATACGATATACGCCGCCGGGAGCAGGAACTTGCAGCCAGCAAGGAAATGGCCGAATTCAAGCGCACCCAGCAGTACAAGACCGACAAACTCGTGGAAGAGACCATTCGTGGCCTGAACAGGCTCGGCGCAGAAACGGAAGACCCGCAAATGAAGTCGGAACTGTCCCGAATGTGCAATGTATTGCGCAATACCAAAGAGCAGGACGAGTGGAAGGAGATGAAGGAATTCGTGCCCCAGTTCAATTCGGATTTCTACAAGAATCTCATCGCCTCCTACCCCTCGCTGACCGTAAACGAGCGGCGTCTATGCGTCTTCCTCAACATGAACTTGACTACAAAAGAGATTTCCGACATAACGCGGCAGTCCGTTCAGACCATCAATACGGCCCGGGGCAGACTGCGCAAGAAGCTCGGAATTACCGGGGACAACGTCTCCATACAGGAATTCCTGTCAAAATTCAACTGAAAACCGGGCAAACAAGTCAATTTTCCGGCAATTTTCATAGAGTAGGTAACAAATCGATTGATTTCGGAGAGTAAAACTTAAAAATCACAAGTCACTCCCCCGGAATCCCTGTATTTGTCTCCTTATCACTATGAAATTCACTCACTTCATTCTTACTCGCCTGTACAAAAATTGACGAAGTGAAATAGCGCTTTGTATATATAATGTATATATGATTTTGTGGTTTCAAGTACTTCGACTTTCTATTTTTAGCGAAAGCGCAAAATTTCTTAAAATTTTTATTATGAATCGAAAAAACTATTTTCTGTGCGCAATGGCAACGGTAGTTGTCAGCAGTGTGCTTGCCGGATGCAGCGGGAAGCTGCAGACCGAAGTCGACGGAAACGAACCCACATTCGTGGTAGCTGAAACAAACGTCGCAGGAATCAGCCATGAGGGAGCGACTTTGATGCTCGAGTACTATGTCAACAACCCTGTGGAGGATGCGCTCATCACTTTCGACAACAGCGGAGTGGCGGACTGGACAGGCAGTGTATCGGCCTCCGGCGGTATCATCACGATAGAGGTACTGCCAAATACAGGCGAAGAATCGAGGACGGGCGAACTGATTGCCGAATACATTTATACCTGGGGAGACGAAGACAAATCCCAGACCTGCAGCATTACCCTCACCCAGAACGCGGCACCCGAAGAAGTGCCGGCAATTCCTTTCGATGTGGTGGTGGACAGCCTTTCCTATGACGCCGTAAAACTCAGCGTAACGCCGGCCGACCCCGAAATGACCTACACTGTAATGGCAGTGGAAAAAGAAAATTATGATATATACATAGGCAGCGAGGATATGCTCTTCACTACAATGATCAACGAGTATTACAATGCTGCCGTCAGCGAGGGGCTGACACTCGCCGAACTTTTCGAGAAGTACAGCATACTCAAGAGCGGAGAAGCGGAGGTGCTTCTGACGGGACTCTCGGCCGAGACCGCCTATTATGCCTTTGCGGTCGGCCTCTCAGCCTACGGAGAAATGTTGTCTGACTTTGTTTTCACGGAATTCACAACAGAGGCCATGCCCGTCGTCGAAGCCGCGTTTGAGTTCGGCGAAGCCGTGACGGAAGGTGGAATCACCACTGTTACAATAACCCCCTCAGACGATGAAATCTACTACTATGCCGATTATATGGCAGTGAATGTATTCGAGGAAAGCATAATGGATTGGTCTTCACACGCCCAGGAAACAATAACGGCCAGCGTGAACACCTATGTCAATTACGGTGGATACACGGTTGAAGGAGCTGTCAAGGCAATCTGTGCCCAGGGCCCCTCGGAAGTGGAAGCATATTTCCTCACGCCTGATACCGATTATTACGTGTATGCCTTCGTTGTAGACCTCGACGGCACCGTCATTTCCGACGTCTACACCACCGTATTCACCACACCTGCGGAATAATCAAGAGTGAAATACCATGAAAAAGATTTTATGCTCTCTCCTTACCCTCGCCGGCCTCTGCATCCTGGCTGCGTGCGACAAGGGAGATGTCAATACCACTCCCCCTCAGGGTGAAGACGAGGTTCTGAACCTCAGTTCCATAAGTATATCGCTCACGGATGCCGGTTTCATTTCCGCCGGGACCGCGGGCCTGTATACCCGTGATTTCACCGCAGGCGACAGAATAGGAGTTTTCGCCGTAAGGGAAGGCGTTGTTGTCGAAGGGCAGTCGAACCTCTGCTATGAGGCGGCTGACAACGGCAACGGCGGGATAATCTGGACTCCGGCAGGCGAGAACAATGCAGGAACTTTCTTTTCCGATGCCCTGTATTTCGTCTACTACCCCTATGAGGCGGACTTCGCCCATACCGTGGACTGCGCAGCCGAAGATGCCCGGGGCTTTTTCGCCGGGCTCTTGTCCGCCCACGAGACAGCCTGCGACCAGAGCGAAAAGGCGGCCTACGATGCTTCCGACCTTATGGCCGGCTGCGCCGCGATTTCCGGGAACAACTCCGTGAGTGTCGAGATGGAGCACCTTATGTCGCTCGTAGTCATAGAGCTGCCTTCGGAATACTATGCTTTCGACAACAGCGACCCCGCGATACCCGACTATGTTCTGAGCTGTTTCACCGATGCAAGTTTCGAGGGCTTCGAGCCCTACAGTCCGGACGACTACACTTTCATGTACATACTCACCTCAGGCGAGACGGCCGAACTGTCTGGAGCATACGGCGACCCTGCGGACGGCGTGACCAAGACCTGGAGCGAAAGGCTGACTCCGGAAGCCGGCTGTTGCTACACTGTCAGTGTCGGGGACGGCAAAAGTTCCTTTCGCCACACGCTTTCTCCCGGGGACTTTTTTCTGGCGGACGGAAGGCTCCTGTCCAAAGATGCTGCTGCAGACGAAGTGGCAGCTGCTGATGTGATAGGCATTGTCTTCCAGACCGACCCCGAAAGGATGGACCCTGCCATTGCAGACAGTCTCGGAGGCGTTCCACACGCCCTTGTCCTCTCCGTCATGGCTCTGAAGAGCGACAACGAAGACCCAGACCTGTATACTTGGGGACCTTCCCGCGACGAAACAGTGGCCGGCTTGAGCGACACCTACGGCGGATATGACCTTGGAGCCAACTACAGGCTTATTCAAAGGGACATATACGGATACTCCAATACCGAACTGCTCCGCAGCAAACGCCAGGACTTTCCTGATGACTACCCCGTCTTCCTCGCCGTGGAGAGCTTTGACTCGATAATCGGAGGGCCGCTTGAATCCGCGCCTGCAAATACGGGCTGGTACCTTCCTTCCGCCGGCGAATGGCTCGACATCATCAGGAACCTCACCGGACTGACGCTGGACCTGGACAGCTCGGAGTTGGCATCCGACGGCCCCGGACAAGTTTTCTGGAGCGGCTGCGGAGAGGTGGTCAAGCTGATGAACGGGCCGCTCGAGAAAATCCCTGCCGGGCGTAAAGATGACTTCTTCACAGGAGGCGCATGGTGGACATCCTCGATTTGCGGAACCGATTCCGCCCGCGTCATGGCGTTCAATAACGAGGGTTACGTCCACTGCCGCTGGACCTGGCGCAGCGTCAGCTTCTACGCCCGTGCAGTACTTGCGTTCTGAGACCGGGCCCTACCAGCCGAGAATCTTCTTGAAATCGTAAGATTCAGGACTGTCCACGTAAGCCCTTGCGGCTTCGTAGTCGTCCTCGGTAATATAGTGGCAGATATACTTGTAGTAATTGCCTGCGATTCCGCTCTCGATGTTTACGACACGGGGCGGAATCTTTCCTTCCTCATTCTGCAACTCGTGCAGGTAAAGGGGTTTTGCCTCGCCGAAAGCATTGACATAGACCATACAGCCCGTCTCTCCCCTGCTGTAAAGCTCGTAAACACCCATTGCAAGGCGAGAGCAGTATGACAGGTCGTAGGCCACGGGATCCTGACAACGGACGTCGTAACCTATTTCCACGGGACGGGTCTTCACCTTGAGACCGAGCTTTTTCAGTTCCTTTTCGAGCAACTCGTTGAACAGCACAGCCTTGGAAATCTTGCCGAGTTCGGGATGTCCGTGCTCGTCGTAGGTCATGTTCACTCCCGCCGCCTTGATATCCTCGGCAGCCAGGTCGTGGAACACTCCCTCTGCAACTATGACGGTGCCGTATCCCAGGCCCAGAAGTTTCCTTTTCAGAATGGCCGAAACGGTCAGACGGATAATCTTGTCTATGCTGATCCCGGTCTTGTTGAACATCTCGGGGATTATGGTCATGGGGCTGTGGGTGGCCTCGCCTATGCCGAGTGCAAGGTGGCCGGCCGAGCGTCCCATGGCGGAAATCAGCAGCCAGTTGCCGGAAGTGCGGGCATCCTCATAAACGGTGCGGGCTATGTGGGCTCCCTCGTCATGGGCTGAGGTGAAGCCGAAGGTCGGAGTGTTGTCCGGCAGGGGCAGGTCGTTGTCTATGGTCTTGGGCACGTGTATGTTCCTGATGGGGTACTGTTTCCTCTCGAGGAATTTCGCGATGCGGTTGGCCGTAGAAGCGGTGTCGTCGCCACCCACGGTCACGAGCAGCTTTATATTGTTCTCCTTGAAGAGAGAGAGGTTGAAATTGTTCTCGAAATCATCGTCGGTCGGTTTGAAACGGCTCATCTGCAGATAAGAACCGCCACGGTTGAAGTACGAATCCGCCTTGAAGAAATCAAGGTCCTCGATGCGCGGCTTCGTGGAGAAAAGGCCGCTGTATCCGCCGTGAAGGCCGATAACCCTGAATCCGTTGTTAAGGAATGTTTTAGCTACGGAGAACACGACCGTGTTCATTCCGGGGGCAGGACCGCCGCCGCAGAGAATAATAACAGAATCTTTCATTGTCTTCAAGAAATTTTAAATCCTACAAAGTTACTCAATATCCTCAAATTTTAAAAACCTGCAATTTATGATTGTCAAATCCTTGTCAGATACGCGTCAGTTTCGGCTCCAGGGTCCTAAGCGAAACGCAAGATAAATCTGCACCGAAGCGCCGTCAAACAAAAGGAATTGTTAACTTTGTAAGATTGCTTATGGATAGAAACGAAGCCAGGAACAGGATAGACGAACTGCGACGTTCGATAGCCGAAAACAGCCGGCGTTATTATGTGGACAACGCCCCCGTGATTTCGGACTTCGAATTCGACAGTCTCATGCACGAACTCGAGGCTTTGGAGGCGGAATTCCCGGAGTTCGACAGCCCCGACTCTCCCACCCGCCGGGTCGGCTCCGACCTGGATGAACCCGTGGGGGAAAACGCTGAAAGCCAGACGCGGGGCGGTTTTGTGCAACGCAGCCACCGCTATCCCATGTTGTCATTGAGCAACACATACTCAATCAGTGAGATAGAAGAATTTGTCTCTAAAACTGACAGGGCCCTGAACGGCATGGACTTCAGTTACTCCTGCGAGTTGAAATTCGACGGAACTGCCATTTGCCTGAGCTATCGCGGCGGCAGACTCGTGCAGGCTCTGACCCGGGGCGACGGCATCATGGGAGACGATGTCACCGAGAACGCACGCCGTATCTCCAACATCCCCCAAGTGCTCCACGGCGACTATCCCGAAGAATTCGAAATCCGCGGCGAGGTGCTTATGCCCTACGAGGCCTTCGACAGGCTGAACCGTGAGCGCGAGGCCAATGAAGAGGCCCCCTTCGCAAACCCCCGCAATGCCGCATCCGGCTCACTCAAGCTCATCAATCCCGAAGAGGTGGGACGCCGCGGTCTTATCTGTACGCTCTATCATATTCCGGCGGAATCCGTGTCCTTCGACTCCCATTCCCGGGCCCTTGACGCGGCGGCTTCATGGGGACTGCCGGTTTCCGACAAGCGGCGTGTCTGCCACAACATCGACGAAATACGCGAATACATCGAGCACTGGGACGGCGGACGCAAGTTCCTGCCTTACGCCACCGACGGAATAGTAATCAAAATCAACGAACTGAAACACCAGCGCTCCCTGGGCTACACCGCGAAATTCCCGCGCTGGGCCGTAGCCTACAAATTCAAGGCGGAACAGGCATGTACGAAGATAATCGGCATAGACTATCAGGTCGGCAGGACGGGAGCGCTCACACCCGTGGCCAATCTCGAACCCGTACAGCTGAGCGGCACCGTGGTGAAACGGGCCACCCTGAACAACGCCGGCATGATGGAGGAAATGGACATACACGTGGGTGACTACGTATTCGTGGAGAAGGGCGGCGAGATTATACCCAAGATTACCGGTGTGGATTTCTCAAGGCGCGGAGCTTCGGCGGAAAGGCCGGAATTCCCCCGTACCTGCCCGGACTGCGGGACCCCTCTCGTCAGGGAAGAAGGCGAGGCCAGGTGGTTCTGCCCCAATCAGGACGGCTGCCCCATGCAGATAAAGGGCCGTCTGCTGCACTTCACGAACCGCAAGGCCATGGACATACTTGCCGGGGACAAGACCGTCAAGGAACTGTACGACAGGGATATGGCAAGACGCCCCTCCGACCTTTACAGACTCGGCAAATGGCAGCTGATTGCTCTCGACGGCTGGCAGGACCGTTCCGCACAGCGCTTCCTCGACAGTATTGCCGAATCCAAGAAAGTACCTTTCGAGAGGGTGCTCTTCGCTCTGGGCATACGCCATGTCGGTGAGACCACTGCCAAGACCATAGCCCGGCATTTCGGCAATATAGACGCGATAGCCGCCGCGCGGAAAGAAGAATTGATGCAGGTGGGCGACGTGGGCGAAGTCGTAGCCGGGAGCATCTACAGTTTCATGCACGACAGCAGCCAGCTCGAGGAAATCGAGCGCCTTCGCAGCGCCGGACTGCAGTTTTCCTCCGAAGGCGGCCGGACCGGGCTCTCCTCGACTCTCGAGGGCAAGACCATAGTCGTCTCCGGCAATTTCAGCATCAGGCGCGAGGCCCTCAAGGACATGATTGCCGCCCATGGAGGCAAGGCCGGCTCATCGGTAAGCCGCAAGACCTCCTTCCTGCTCGCGGGCAGCAAGCCGGGGCCGGAGAAGCTCAAACAATGCGAAAAGCTCGGCATACCCGTCATAAGCGAGGATGAATTCCGGGCCATGCTGCCGGAAACTCCCTCAGAGAGCGAAGAACTCACACTATTCTGACCTGAGCCGATGAGAGTAGCCGCAAAGATAGTCAACCTGTTTACCGACAAGATATGGACCGTGGACACCTCAAGCTGTTCGCGCTTCTATGCCGAGGTCGTACACACGGTCAAGGTTATACGCATCACCATAGACACCTTCACCCAGAACCACATGGGCTTCCAGTGCGTGGCGTTGAGCTATTTCGTGACCATGGCCATAGTGCCGCTGCTCGCCCTGATTTTCGCCATCACCGGCGGCCTCGGTCTTTCGGAAAGGCTCGCGGAGATGTTGCAGCAGATTTCACACTTCGGCACTGAATACGTGGAAATTGTGCTGGGCAGGGCCAACGAACTCATTGACTCCGTGAAGAATGGCGGTCTCGGACTGCTCTCGGGTCTGACGCTGCTCTGGACCGTAATCTGGATGATGTTCCAGGTGGAAAGGGTTTTCAACAACGTCTGGGGCATAAGGAAGATACCGCGCAAACTTTACCAGCGTTTCGGCTTCTACCTGCTGGTGATTGTCCTCCTGCCCTTCATTATCCTGCTTTTCGGTACGGGTATAGCCTACTACACCAACTTCACGGTCCTGCTTGGTCTCGACCTTTCCGACCTGCGGGTGGTGGCCAAGGTGCTCGGTTATCTCGGATTCTATATCATCACGGCCCTCACCCTGTCCGTGATGTACAAGTTCATACCCGCCGCAAAGGTCAAATACAGGCACGCCTTCAAATCGGCCATGGTTTCCGGACTCGTATTCATAATCTTTCAGTATATTTACCTCCAGACACAGATGTTTGTGGGCCGTCTCAACAACGTCTACGGATTTTTCGCAGCGATTCCCCTCTTCCTTATCTGGCTGAATTTCAGCTGGCAGATAATAATCTGGGGAGCGGAACTGTGTTATGGTTTCCAGAATGTAGAAATGTATAAGGTCTCCGAGTGGGACAATGAGAACACTAACAGATGAGTTTTTCCGAATTTACCAGACAGGACTACGACCTGATTGACAACGAGTACAGCTCGCTTTTGGAGATTGCCAGACAGCGCTGCGGCAACGAGGAGGAGGTGGACTGCGTCCATAAATCCTTTGAATTCGCCAACCAGGCACACAAGAACGTCCGACGCAGGTCGGGGGAACCCTACATAATGCACCCTCTCGCCGTGGCCAAGATAGTCGTCACCGAGATAGGCCTGGGCTACAAGTCAATCTGCGCCGCCCTGCTGCACGATGTGGTGGAGGACACGGGCTATACGGTGGACAACATACACAGCCTTTTCGGCGAAAAGATAGCTTCGCTGGTCGACGGACTTACCAAAATCAAGACCGTGCTCGACAATGAGGACAAGAAGGGCACCGAGACCGGCACCGAGAGTCTCCAGGCGGAAAACTTCAAGCGCATACTCCTGACCCTGAACGACGATATACGCGTTGTGCTCATAAAACTCGCCGACAGGCTCCACAACTGCCGCACCATAGACTACATGCCTGAGCACAAGCGCGACAAGATACTCTCCGAGACCATGTTCATCTTCATTCCCCTCGCCCACAGGTTAGGCCTTTACGGGGTGAAGTCCGAAATGGAGAACATCTGGCTGAAATACAAGGAGCCCGAAGACTACCGCGCTATCACGGAGCGCATAAATCTCGATATAGCCTCGCGCGACAAGGAAATAGACGACTTTATCGCCCCCATAGAAAATGCCATAAGGGAAGCCGGCTTCAAGTTCACTATCAAGAAGCGCATCAAGACCCCCTACTCTATATGGTACAAAATGCACAGCAAGCATGTGCCTTTCGAGCAGATTTTCGACCTCTACGCCGTGAGGATAGTCTTTGAGCCCAAGACCGACAGGCAGCAGTCCGAAAAGAGCCAGGCCTACCTCATCTTTTCCCTGATTACCAACCTCTACCGCGAAAACATAAGCCGCAGGCGCGACTGGATTTCCCAACCCAAGAACAATGGTTACGAAGCCCTGCACTGCACTATGATGAGCCACGCCGGAATATGGATAGAGGTGCAGATACGCTCCCGCCGCATGGACGACATAGCCGAAAAGGGCATCGCGGCGCACTGGGCGTACAAGAATGAAGGCTACATTTCCGAAAACAACTCCGAGACCGACAAATGGCTCGGTCAAATCCAGGAAATCCTGCTCAGCAACGATGTCAGCGCCCTCGAACTTCTCGATATAATACACAAGAACCTCGTGAGCACCGAAATAGTGGTGTTCACGCCCAAGGGCGAACAGAAATCCATAGTCAACGGAGCCACGGCCCTTGACTTCGCCTACCTCATACACACCCACATCGGCAACGGAGCCATCGCCGCCAAGGTGAACATGAAACTCGTGCCCCTGTCCTACGTGCTCAAATCCGGTGACCAGGTCGAAATCATCACCGCCGCCAACGCCACACCCAAAATGGAATGGCTGCGTTTCCTGCAGACGAGGACTGCCCGCAACAAGGTGATGGAGTTCTTCCGCAGCGACCGCGACAGAATAGCCGCCGAAGGCCACAAGATTTTCAACGAAAGGCTCAAGCAATTAGGCTACAGACCCAGCGACAAGATACTCGGGCGCTTCATGGACTACTGCCAGCTCAAGGATTCCGCCGAGTTCTATTTCAGGGTGGGACTCGGGGTGCTTGACGAGGAGCAGTTCAGCACCATACTCGACGAGGACAAGCTCTCGAACGGGAAGAAGAAAAAGTACGCCCTCAGCAAGGAGGGCGATGACAATATCAACTATAAGCTTGCGCAGTGCTGCAATCCCATTCCCGGCGACCCCCTGATAGGTTTCTTCCTCGACGAGCACACCATAATGGTCCACAAGAAGTCCTGTGCGGTGGCGGAAAGGCTGGCGAGCCGCTATGGAAACCGTATGGTCGCCCCCCTCTGGTCGGCTGTGGACAAGGAATTCCCAGTGCGCATTTCCCTCAAGGGCATAGACCGCGTGGGACTGCTCAGTGAAATTTCATCATTCATCTCCAAAACCCTCGGAATCAACATGAGGAAACTCCTTCTCTCCGCGGAAGACGGACTCGTTTCCGGTTACATAGAACTTTTAGTGCGCGACAGAAGGGTACTCAACAAAATGAGCGACGGACTCAAGCGTATAGAAGGCATTCAGGACGTGGAAAGGACTGACATTTAGAGACTCAGATATGAAACGATTCATTCCCCTCATCATAGCCTTGTGTGTGGTATTCATCCCGATAATGTTCACGAATTCCTGCGCGAACACCACGGGGTCGCCCTCCGGCGGCGACAAGGACACCATACCGCCCTATATCATTGGCATCAATCCCCTGCCGGGGACCACGGATGTTCCGCTGACAGGAGTGACTTTCGTATTCACCTTCAGCGAGTTCGTCGAGATTAAGAATTCTTCCAACATACTCCTTTCCCCTCCCCAGTCCAAGAAGCCCGTGTCCAAAATCAGGGGAAAGAACCTTCTCGTCAGCTTCGAGGAGCCCCTCAAGCCCAACACCACCTACACATTGAGTTTCACGGATGCGATTGCCGATACCAACGAGGGGAATATGTTCGCGGGCTACTCCTACGCCTTCTCCACCGGCCCGAAAATAGACTCGATGATGATTACCGGAACGGTGCAGGACTGCAACACCCTCGCTCCGGTGAAGGGAGCCACAGTTTTGCTGCACAAGAGTTTCGCCGATTCCGCCGTATTCAATACCCTGCCGGCTGCAGTGGCTATCACCGATGACTGGGGCTTCTTCGTACTGCCGTTCATCCAGGACACCTGTTACCGCCTGTATGCCCTCAAGGACAGCAACAGCGACTATATGCTCAACCCCGAGACTGAACTCGTGGGCTTCTACGATGACCCCGTGACCCCTGTCATGACCGCCTCAGACACCACGAGGGAACTCCTGCGCTACGACATGCTCGACACACTTGCCTGCATGGCGCGTCACAGCGAATATGAAATCAATCTCTTCAAGGAGACTCCCTCGAAGCAGTACCTCTACAACAGGGAGAGGACTTCCGAACGCTCGGCATATATCACCTTCATGGCCCAGGATGCAATAATCAATTCCGTATCCATCAACGACTTCGCCCAGAATCAGATAATCAGCCAGTTCAACCTGCAGAAGGATTCGCTCGAACTGTGGATAAACAGCCGCAGGGCGGTTCCGGATACCATGAAGATTTCGGTGGATTACTACAAAACCGATTCTACCGGAGTATTGCGCCCCGAAGTCGAGGAGCTGAGACTGCCGTTGACCAACGAAATACGCACCTTCTCGAAGCGCTCGCGGCGTGACCTTGTCCATGAAGACACGACCTGCACCTTCACGCTCACCGCACAGCCGGAAACCATAGAACAGACGGGCTACATACTCGAATTCAAGTACCCCATTATCTACGAAAACTTCGATTCTGTGAAATTCACCTACGTGACTCCGAGACAGAATACAGAGACCGGCAGGTTTACCGTCGAAAGGGACAGTCTCAATCTCAGGCGCTACATGTTGCGGCCCACGGTCACCCTGCAGCGCGGTTATGAATACATTCTCAAGTTGCCATACAGGGCTTTCCGCGACATAAACGGTTTCTATTCCGACAGTTCGGAAGTCAGGTGCAAACTGCCAGACGATGACAAACTCAGCCAGCTTTCCGCCACCTTCACAAATGTGGACAGGAAAATCATCGTAGACCTGCTCGACGAGAAGCGCTCCAACGTTCTGCGCAGCTATGTGATTGACAGAGACCAGACCCTGGCCTTCCCCTATCTCAAGGCCGGCCGTTTCTATATAAGGATTACGGAGGATGCCAACCGCAATTCCTACGTGGATACCGGCTCCATACTCGAAAGGCGGCAACCGGAAAAGGTAGTGTTCTTCAAGTTCAACGACAATAATTACATCGATATTCCGGCGTCCGCGGAACTCTCGCAGGTTATTGACATACAGGAACTCTTCGCCCCGCCCGAGAGCACGGACCCGGAAGTGGAAGACAGTCTGCATACTGCGGGAAGTGCAGGGATGGCTGAAGCTACAGCGGCTTCCGGGAATGAAAACACTGCGGGCGTCCCTGAAAGAAGTTTGACGACTGAAACCGCCCCGGAAATGGCGGATGAAGTTACAGAGTCAGAAGAGTC
>CAZMTY010000019.1:0-17386 GCA_964569595.1 uncultured Muribaculaceae bacterium | reverse complement strand
TGACGACTGAAACCGCCCCGGAAATGGCGGATGAAGTTACAGAGTCAGAAGAGTCGCAAGCAAGCGCAACGACAGAAGCCGCCGGGACGAATGAAGAAAGTTCCGGAGACGGCCCTGTCGGGGAAAGACCTGCTGAAATTCCAATGAGAGAAGCCGTTGAAGCCTCCGTACAAGAGGCTGCCGTGGGGACGCTGGAGGAAAGTGCTGCAGAAGTTCAAGAAGTCAAGCAATATTAGAACCGGAAGACATTAAAATGCGCAAACTGATTATATCCACAATGGCCTTCATATTCTCCGCCGCATTCCTCTGTGCACAGGAAAGCGGCAGCGGCCTGACTCTGGACCAGGAATACATAGTCGAATCCAAGCCACTGATAAACGACTATACTATGATAGGTGTGAATTACGGCGTCACTTTTTCCAATATGTACTTCAGTCCGAGCAAACACAACAGGTCCTTCGTGGTACAGCCGAACTATGTCTCCGTGACCTACACCAGGCACTGCAAGATGTTCGACAATCTTCCCTACTTCGCTTTCGTCGGAGGAATCGCCATGGGAAATGAGGGTTTTGCCTTCGAGGTGGACAGCGAGACCGGGACCTCCGCCGATGTGGACGGGGCGACGTGGTGCTCCATGAAGGTGTTTGAAGTCCCCGTTATGGCACAGATACATCTCGACCAGGAACCGTTCAAGATAATGATAAACGCCGGCATCTACGGCGGCTGGAGACAGAGCATAAGCAGGACAGGGCCCGGTCTCGACCTGACTTACGCCAACACCTTCCGCGACTACGAACACCAGATAGACTACGGATTCCAGGGCGGCGCAGGCATAGGCTTTATCTTCGCCCCCTTCGAACTGCATTTCAACTGCACCCTGAGGTGGTCATGGTCAAATCTCTATGACCCCGATTACGCGAGCAGCTATTACTATTATTACGCATATCCCCTCGACATCATAGCCTCGGTAGGCCTGCATTTTCATCTCACCAAACGCAACGGCAAGACAAAGAGACAACTGAAACTGGAAGCATACGATTACGTATATGGCACGTCTCAAAACAATTCCGGTCAGAATAGGTAAATCCCTCGTCATAGGCGGGGACGCACCCATAGTCGTCCAGACTATGTGCGACACCCACACCTCGGACGTGGATGCCACGGTGGCCCAGTGTCTCGAACTCGCGGCGGCCGGGGCGCAGATGATAAGAATCACCGTTCCCGGTATGCAGGATGTCGTGCATATAAGGCAGATACGGGACAGACTGCGCTCCTCGGGCTGCGGACTCCCCCTCTGCGCCGACATACATTTCTCCTCCGAAACCGCGATTGCCGTGGCCTCTGTGGTAGAGAAAGTGAGGATTAATCCCGGCAACTTCCACCGCGACCACGACAAGGCCCGCGAACAGTTCGCCAGACTGATAGATGTGTGTCGTGAACACGGCACCGCAATTCGCATAGGCGTCAACCACGGCTCCCTCGGCAATTACATAAGCGAGAAGTACGGCAACACTCCCTACGCCATGGCAATGGCCGCAATGGAATGGATAAGAATGTGTACGGAAAAGGGGTTCATGAGCGTCGTGGTATCCCTGAAGGCCAGCAACACCGTAGTTATGACCCAGGCTTACAGGGAGTTGGTGAAAATGATGCGGCAGGACGGGACTATTTTCCCCCTGCATCTCGGAGTCACCGAGGCCGGGGGCGGCGACAGCGGACGAATAAAGTCCTGCGTAGGCATAGCCACCCTGCTTCAGGAGGGCATAGGCGACACTATCAGGGTTTCACTGACCGAGCCGCCTGTAAACGAACTGCCCGTGGCTGTCTACCTTGCCGAGGGACACAAGGGCGACGAAATGCTCGATGCCGCCATTGAGTGGGGGCCCAAACTGCTGAACCGCAACATAGACGAGATACCCCGGGAGGCCGGAATAAGCGATTATCTGAAAAATGAAATCATGCAGGCCGCACGACGCCGCTTCTACACCGCGGAATACATTGCCTGCCCCGGTTGCGGACGCACCATGTATGATCTCCAGAAGACTTTTGAAGAAGTGAAGGCCAGAACCTCACATCTCAAGGGAGTGGTCATAGCCGTGATGGGCTGCATAGTAAACGGCCCGGGCGAAATGGCCGATGCCGACTGGGGCTATGTCGGGGAAGGCGGAGGAAGGGTGGCAATTTACAGGAAAGGCAAGCCCGTGCTGAGGCATGTGCCTGACAGCGAGGCCATAGACCGCCTGCTCGAACTCATAGAAAAGCACGGGACCACGGCAGAGGAAGTCAAGGAGTGATTTTTTCAGTATTCCTGCGGCTCAGTGGAGGGCGGAAAAAGTCCGGGAATTTTGCCCGAAACTGCCTATTCGACGTACAGCAACAGCCCTTTGAGATACTCCCCTTCCGGATGATAGATGCTGACCGGATGGTCTGCACCCTGACAAAGTCTGTCAAGTATCCTCACGCTCCGTCCAGTCTGGGCGGCGGCGGAGAACACCGTATTGGCGAAACTTATCTTGTCCACCACCTGCGAACAGCTGAAAGTGAACACGAGTCCGCCCGGCGCCACCTTGGAAATGGCCGAAGCGTTGAGCCTTCTGTAAGCCCTGAGAGCATTGTTCAGCGCTCCCCTGTGTTTGGCGAATGCCGGAGGGTCCACTATCATGAGGTCGTACTGCCCTTCCTGACAGGATGAAAGATATTCCATCGCATCGGTGCAATAGCTGCGGCAATTCCCCCGGGCGTTTTCATTCAGGGCAATGTTTCTTTCCAAAAGTTCCACGGCTTTCGCGGAGGAATCCACCGAATCCACGGACAGGGCCCCGCCCGCAAGAGCATATACGCTGAATCCGCCGGTATAGCAGAAAAGGTTCAGCACCTTGCGTCCCCCGGCATATTTCCCCACCAAGGCGCGGTTATCCCTCTGGTCCAGGAAAAATCCGGTTTTCTGACCCTGTACCCAGTTCACCACGAAGCTGTTGCCGTTTTCCGAAACAGCTGTTTCATCCGCCTCGAAACCTTCACGCCTGTAGATATATCCGTCCACCGCATCGAGACCGGCCTTGAATGGTACGGTCGCGGCGCTCTTGTCGTAAACGGCTTTCAGGCTATCCCCGAGCAATTCCATGAGCGCGGAGCAAATCTGCTTCTTCGCACGGAACATCCCCACCGAATGCGCCTGAAGCACGCATACTCCGTCATACCAGTCCACGATGAGACCCGGAAGCCCGTCACCCTCGCCATGCACCATGCGGAAACAACGGGTATCTCCCTGACTGAAGGGGGCGAGTCCCACCCTCCTGCGCACATCCAGAGCGGCACTCAGGCGTTTTAACCAGAAATCGGGGGCAAGCGGGTCCGAATCGAAAGAAAGTATCCTCACGGCTATGGAGCCTATCTGATAGTGTCCGCAGGCGAGGTACGTCCCTTCACTGCTGTACACCGCAACTATATCGCCCTCGGCGGGTGAACCCTGAATCTGGGCTATGGCCCCGCTGAACACCCATGGATGGAAACGCCGCAATGACTCGTCACGGCCCCTTTTCAATACCACTTTTATCATTTCAACTCCACTTTTTTATTTCACTGTTCCAGACCCGGTCACTTTCACCACTTTATGGCGGGTTTTCCAGCCTTTCCCTTTAATCAGGTCCTGTCCTCCGGCCCCGTCAGACTACCCCTCCGTCTTTTTGTCCGATGCGCTACGTGACTTTTTATTGCTCCTGGACTTCTTTGCTTCAGTGCCGGACTTATCTGAAAGGCTTTTCCGGGTATCGGCAGCCTCCTCCGCCTTCAAAACCTTTTTCGACTTTTTCGAAGAACTTTTCGCCGGACCTGCTTCCTTCAACTCTTTCTTTTTCGAAGCGCCGCCAGACTTTCCGGAAGTTTTAGTTTTCCCTGAAGCTCCTCCATCCTTTTTCTTCGCCGAAGCCTTCGCCGGACCTTTATCAGAAGCTTTAGCCGAAGCTTTGGCTGAACCCGCCGCCGGAGCCTTGACTGACGCCGCATCTTTCGTATGCGCTTGGGCCTCACCGGCCTCGACAGGCTTCTGAGGCGCAGGCTGAGGAGCCATCTGTTCGGGCGTCAGCGGATGCTGCTCCGAGCGCATCAGCTTCAGATACATCTCCCTGCATATCCACGCATCTGTGGCGGCATACATCTCCTGAGCCTGCGAGAGCTTCTCGGCCTCCCAGTTCGACAGCTGCTGGGTCTTGGAAATCCGCCTTCCGAGTATGATAGCGGACATCTTCTTGACACTCTTGTCCCTAATTCCCCAGAGATAGCCTATCTTCTGCAAATCCACGAAATTCCTCGGGACGAACTTATGGTGATACTGGAGCCCGCGCAGGTCGTCATGAACGGCGGCACCCACCTTGACTATGGAAGGATTGGAAAGAATGGTGCACATCATACGGCGCATTCCTATCTTGTTCAGACGGAACAGGAAGGCCCTGTCTGCACCTGAAAGCTGGAGCAACGCGACATGATGATGCCGGTGTCCCGGAGTGAAAACCGGCCGGGTCTCGGTGTCGAAGCCTATAACCTTCTGGGTCATCAGATATGCTATGGCCTTCGCGTATTCAAGCCCCGTCTTCTCTATCACGTGAATCTTACCGGGAAAGACTCCTTGGGGCATATTCTCAATTTCGCCAGACTCAATGCTTATTTTATACATAAAGTTCCGTTATCTGTGGGCCTTGATTGCTCTCGGGACGTTGGAGCGCAGTATGGAAAACAATTTATGGGTGGACAAAAACTTTCAAATCCTGAAAACGCAAATAAAAATATTCATCAGGACATAGCAGACAAACACCAGGGCTACCGCAAGCGACCAGGTCAGCGAGAACAGCAGACAGGTGAGGAGGATGAGCGCGGCAAGAACCATGAACACGATGCGTTTCCCTTTGAGCGAGGGGGAATCGCCACGGCTGAATTTCATGGAGAACATGGGGATACCGCTGACTGACAGGGCACAAAGGCAGAGCGAAAGCACGGGAATCAGTACCGGACCCGTCGTCCATGCGGCCAGGGCCGAAGCGGGATTGAGCTGCACGAAATGACAGAGTCCCCCGGCTATCATTGCCGCAGCCGGGGTGGGAAGCCCTATGAAACTGCTGTGCTGGCGCTCGTCAATATTGAACTTCGCGAGTCTCAGTGCGCTGAACACGGCGATGAGCACGGGGACACAGCACAGGAGACTGCCGTGCAGAGATCCCTGATCCATCCTGAAATATAGCATCAATGAAGGAAGTACACCGAAACTTACGAGGTCCGAAAGCGAATCCAGCTCCTTGCCGAATGCCGAATAGGACTTCAGGACCCGGGCCGCAAATCCGTCGGAAAAATCGAAAACGGCCGCCAGCAGCATCAGCAGGAAAGCAATATCGGAACGGCCACGGAACACGAAAATCACGGCGACGAGTCCGCAAAGGAGATTCATCGCCGTAAGCAAATCCGGTAGGTACTTCTTCAGAATCATTTGATTCCGAGCTTCTTTTTAAGATCTTTGGTAAGGGCGTCCTTGTGAATCATGATGTTCAGGCTCTGTCCCTTCACGAAAGCCTCCGTGGCATACCAGATTCCGTCGTATTTCCCGGTTTCGCCCCAGGAGTTCTTCACCATGTAATATTTCTTTCCGTCCTGGTCTCCCTTGGCTATGCCGTAAATCTGCATACCGTGGTCATCGGTCATGGTCTTGTTCTCGAAGTCAATCTGACGTGACTCCTGCGTAGGAACCTTCTCCACTATATTCACGGAAGGAGCACTCTGATCATCCTCGGCCCTTCCTACCCAATGCTCCTGGTCCGAGCCGACTGCGGAGGTGGCCTCCATGTCAATGAAGATTGCCAGACCGTCACGGGTGAAACCGGGATGGCTCACATCCGTAGCCCACGCAATGGTATAGCCATTCTCCAGGGCGTTGTCCACAACTTCCATAAACTCGTCGATGGGCACATTGTACATCAGGTCCCAGCGCCAGTTGTCGGCCACCTCGAGGGCGAACCAGGTATAGAAAGGATGGTGGGTGAACGAGGTGAGCGAGATGTAGTCATCGGTATTGATTTTCATTGCGTCGCGGTAGGTGAAAGGGTCGTACTCCCGGCCGTCGACGGTGAAAGTCTCGGGATAAGCGCCGAGATAACTGTCAAGCACAGCCTGGAAACCCGGCTTCCATGCCGTAGTGAGAGTCCTGTTGGGGTTCTTCGCAACCGCACCCACATAGGCCAGAAGCACCGCGTCGAGCTCTGCCTGCCTGGGAAGCTCCGTACCGTAATTCATTCCCGTCATATACTCCTGGGGTACAATACCATAATCCCTTACCACGGTTCTGACGTCCTCGGACTGCGAACCTGCGGCGAAGGTAAGCTTGCCGTCAAGCATCACATACTTGTCCGCCCTGTCCATGTATGAATGTGATACCACGAAAAATTCGGAGAAATCCGGATACTTCAGCGTGTCCTGGATGTTCCCGAGCCTGATAGCCTCGGACTCGAAGAAAGCGAGAGTAGAATAAGCCCAGCATGTACCGCTGCTTGCCTGATTCTTGATGGAGGTAATAGGGTTAGCCTTGACTGTAGTAAAGGTATAGTTAAGGTCCGGCATTCTCGTTGTCTGCGCAAATGTGGCAACCGAGGCAGCGAGGAGTGCTGCAGAAAGAATAATTTTTCTCATTGAATCCTGTTTCTTTGGTTTCTGCAAATGAATTTACAAGTATAACAAATTTTTTCCTCATTCAGAAACCCCTCAGCCCGTCGCATTACACAAATATGAAGGCACGAAAAAGGGGATGACCCAAGCCACCCCCTTACTTATATCACGTCAACTGAAGCAAATTACTTCGTGATGACCTTGGCCATTTCAAGCACCTTGTTTGAGTAGCCCCACTCGTTGTCGTACCATGCGCAAACCTTTACGAAGGTAGAATCGAGCTGGATACCGGCCTTCACATCGAAGATGGAAGTGCGGGCGTCGCTGCGGAAGTCGGTGGAAACCACAGCCTCGTCGGTGTATCCGAGAACTCCCTTGAGTTCGCCCTCGGAAGCCTTCTTCATGGCAGCGCAGATCTCCTCATAGGTGCAGGGTTTCTCAAGTTCTGCGGTAAGGTCAACGAAGCTCACGTCAGAAGTGGGCACGCGCAGTGACATTCCGGTCAGTTTGCCGTTCAGGGCAGGAAGAACCTTGCCTACTGCCTTGGCGGCTCCGGTAGATGAAGGGATGATGTTTTCGAGGATACCGCGGCCGCCTCTCCAGTCCTTCTTTGAAGGTCCGTCAACGGTCTTCTGGGTAGCGGTAGCAGCGTGAACGGTGGTCATAAGGCCCCTCTTGATTCCGAAAGTATCGTGCAGAACCTTGGAGACGGGAGCAAGGCAGTTGGTGGTGCAGGAAGCGTTGGAGATGATATCCTGTCCTGCGTAGGTATCATGGTTCACTCCATATACGAACATCGGAGTGGAGTCCTTTGAGGGGGCTGACATGATGACCTTCTTTGCGCCGGCGGTGATGTGCTTGCGGGCGGTCTCGTCCGTAAGGAAGAAACCGGTAGCCTCAACTACAACCTCGGCCTCTACCTCGTTCCATTTCAGGTTAGCGGGATCCATCTCGGCAGTAACGCGAATTTTCTTTCCGTTAACCACGAGCTGTCCGTCCTCGACTGCGACCTCTCCTGCGAATTTTCCGTGAACGGAATCATATTTGAGCATGTACGCGAGATACTCAGGATCAAGAAGGTCGTTAATTCCTACAACCTCGATGTCATTGGAGAAATTCTCAACAGCAGCACGGAAAACCATACGGCCGATACGGCCAAATCCGTTAATACCAAGTTTTACCATTTTCTTTGAATTATAGTGATTTGTTAAACTTACAGTCCAACCATGAACCGAAGCGCTGCAAATTTATTAAAAAATTATGTGGAAATCAATTATATTTGCACGAAAAAGTGAGCATGAGAATACTACTTACGAACGATGACGGATACAAGGCGAAAGGCATAAAAGTTCTTACGGAAATCCTCCGCAGTTTCGGCGATATCACCGTAGTCGCCCCAAAAAGACCCCAGAGCGGGGCATCCATGTCAATAAATATGGGATTCAAGCCTTTAGCGGCAAAACACCTCGGCTCCGAGCCCGGCATAGACTATTGGTATCTCGACGCGACTCCTTCGAGTTGCATAAAGTTCGGACTGGACAACGTACTGTATCCTGAAATCCCTGACCTCGTAGTCAGCGGAATCAACCACGGCTGCAACGCCGCCACCGCGGCCCTCTACTCCGGCACCCTCGGCGCGGCAATGGAGGGAGCCCTGAACGGCGTGCACTCTATCGGCGTCAGCCTTGACAGTTACGGCGAAGACCCCGACTTCTCGGCCGTGGAAGAACTCCTGCCGGACCTGCTCAGGAAACTCCTGCCGGCCTTCAGCCGCCGCCACGGAGAATACTACAACATAAACTTCCCCGACCTCCCCGCCAGCGAAATCAAAGGAGTCAAAATTTGCCGCATGGGTATGGCGCACTGGGAGAAGGAATACCAGCCTTATCTGGAATTCCTCGGCTCCATAGGACGCAGCCCTGACGAGGACGCGCTCAGATACATTCAGAACGCAATTCCCGGGGAGGAGATATACGTAATGTCCGGCTGTCTTACCGATGACGAGAATGAGGAGGACTGCAACGCCGACCACAGGCAGATGGCCGACGCCTACATCACCGTCACTCCCCACAATATCGACAACACCGACAGGGACGAGATGGCCCGTCTGGCGGAACTTTTCGTATAAATTTCCGGCCCATGCGCTACTATATCATTGCAGGTGAAGCCTCCGGCGACCTTCACGGCAGCAATCTCGTCAGGGGTCTTGTCGCCGAAGACAGCACTGCGGAAATCAGGTACTGGGGCGGCGACATGATGAGGGACGCGGCGGCTTCCTCGGCTGTTCAGGCCACGCTTGTCAGGCATTACAGGGAATGCGCCGTCATGGGTTTTACAGAAGTAATAGCCAAGGGGGCCAAATTGCTCGGCAACATCGCCTTCTGCAAACGCGACATCCTCGGCTGGAAGCCTGACGTCGTGATACTCATAGACTATCCCGGCTTCAATATGAAGATAGCCCGCTTCTGCCACGAACACGGCATACGGGTCTTCTATTACATAGTCCCCAAGACCTGGGCATCCCGCGAGGGCCGCAACCGCAAACTGAAAAAATGGACGGACAGACTGTTCATAGTCTTTCCCTTCGAGAGGGAATATTTCTCCCGCAAGGGTATACCATACGTATATGAAGGCAATCCCCTCGTGGACGCGGTGGACTCGCACGAATACGTACGCCCCGAAGAAGGCCCCTACATCGCCATACTCGCCGGTTCGCGCAAGGCTGAAATCTCCCGCATGATGCCGGTGTGCATGGAAGTGGCGGACAAACTTTCGGCCCTGCCGCGCTACAAAGACTACCGCTTCCTTATAGCCGGGGCTCCGGCGAGGAGCGAGGACGATTACAGGCCGTACATTGCGGGACGCGAGAACGTCAGGCTGCTGTTCGGACGGACCTACGACATTCTCAAGTATGCGGATGCGGCAATCATCAATTCGGGGACGGCATCGCTCGAAGCCGCTATCACAGGCACTCCCCAGGTCGTATGCTGGAGCACCTCTCCCCTGACCTACTTCATGGCGAAGAATGTGCTCAGGGTCGGCAAGCACATAGATTACATCTCATTGGGCAATCTCTGCTTGGGACGTCAGGCTTTCAGGGAACTCATACAGCACGATTTCAACCTTGAAGAGGTCCTGATAGAGCTCCGAAGGCTGAACGAGGACGGGGCATATAGGCAGAAGATGCTGGACGACTATGCATCCATACGCGAATCGCTCGGAGGGAGCGGGGCTTCACGCAGGGTTGCCGCCGCAATGATAAAGGAACTGAAGGAGACTGGGAGGACGGACAAATCCCAGTCATTGAGCAAAACTCAGAATATATAAGGCAAACAAATTCTTCAAAGCGAGCTTGGCACATGAACGCACTCATCACCGGAGCATCGAGGGGCATAGGCAGGAGCATAGCACTCGAACTTGCAACACTCGGCTACAGTCTGGCCTTGGTGGGCCGGGACAGGAAAGCACTCGAAAATGTTGTTTCTCAGGCGCTTGAAGCCGGCGCCGCAAAGGCCGTGGGCATAGTCGCCGAACTCTCCGAAGTCCGCAACTGCACCTGCATAGTGGAGCGCTGCGTGGAGGAACTGGGGGGCATCGACGTACTCGTGAACTGCGCAGGACTCTCACTCTCCGGCAGTTTCACCGAAGTAAGCCCGGAGCAGTGGGACAGAATTTTCGCCGTCAATGCGAAGGCTCCCTTCTTTATCTGCCAGGCTGCCCTGCCCGCACTCAAGGCCTCGTCCAAAGCCACGGTCATCAACATAGCTTCCGTCGTGGGCTTCAAAGGCTACGCGCACCAGTCGGTATATTCATCCTCAAAACACGCGCTCAGCGGATTCACCAAGGTATTCGCCAAGGAGGTACAGCCCTACGGCATCAGGGTACACCTCATCTCCCCCGGAGGAGTCGCCACGGAAATGGTCACGCAGATGCGGCCGGACATAAATCCGGACGAACTTATACAGCCTGAAGAAATTGCGGAGATTGTACGTTTTCTCGTGACCAAAGAGGGCAAGGGAACCATAGACCAGTTCTACATACGACGCTACTCCGGCCTGGCCTTCGACTAATACTGTCTTTCCCCGAAGATAGCCGTGCCTATACGCACCATAGTCGCACCGTACTCGACGGCAATGCGCCAGTCGCCCGACATCCCTATGGACAGTTCTGTAAAACTTTCGATTTCGGGGAAAAGGTCCCTCAGATAGTCATGGAAAGATGAAATGCGGGTGAAGTCGGCCCGTATATCCTCCTCATCGTCGCTGTTGGTCGCCATACCCATCAGACCGCAGAAACGCACTCCGGAGTATTTCCCGGCGTTGAACATGATTTCCAGTATCTCCTCCTCGACAAAGCCCTGCTTGGTCTTCTCTGCTCCTATGTGAAGTTCGAGGAGTATGTCGGTCCTGCGGCCGGCCTTTTTCCCCCATTCGTCCACGGCCTGAAGCAGATGCAGACTGTCGACCGACTGGACGAGACTCACGTAAGGGAGAACGAACTTGAGCTTGTTGGTTTGCAGATGACCTATGAAATGCCACTCCAGGCCGCCTGTATCCACTCCCCTCTCTGAAAGTTCCGTCACCTTGCGGTAGAGTTCCTGGGGCCGGTTCTCCCCGAAAATCCTCTGGCCCGCCGAATAGGCCTCGAGTATGGCGTCGAGAGGGTGGAATTTCGAAACTGCCACCAGTTTGGTCTCCGGCGGCAGTTCACTGTAGAGTTTATCGAGATTTTCCTTTATCATCATCCTGGCGGGCTATCTCCTGCCCTGCTTCTTCCTCTGTTCACGAAGCTGCTGCTCCTGAAGTTTCTGCGCTTCCTCCAGACGCTGCTGCCACTTGCTCTTGGGCATGGGCTTGCCGGCCGAGAGCCTTACCTTCTCGAGAAGGGCCTCCTTGTTGATAGTCTTGCGTATAACCAGGGTCTCGATTATGGAAATCAACTGGGAAAGGAGGTAATAGTAACTGAGCGCCGCAGAGAGGTTGTTACAGATGAAGAACATCATTACAGGCATCATCCACAGGCTCATGAAACGCATGGACGCGCCACTCGGGTCGTTCGATGCAGGCTGGCTGGCGAGCGTGAACCTGGAGTAGAGCCACATGGTCACGGCCATCAGCAGGGCGAAGAGCGACAGGTGGTCGCCAAGTATGGGTATCTTCGTGCCGAAGTCGATTATCGAGTCGTATGCGGAAAGGTCATTGCACCAGAGAAAGTGCTGCTGACGGAGCTCGATGGACGCAGGGAAGAAGCGGAACATCGCCCAGAGTATGGGGAAGGTCAGGAGCATGGGCAGACATCCTCCCATGGGACTCACCCCGGCCCGTTTGTACAGGTCCATGGTGGCCTGCTGCTTCTTGAGCATCTCCTGCTGGTCGGCGGTGTTGGGATACTTCGCGTTAATCTTCTCGATTTCAGGACGCAGGGCAGCCATCTTGGCCGACGAAGCGTAGGACTTGTAGGTAAACGGAAGCACCACCAGTTTTATCACCAAGGTCATCAGCAGAATCACCAGGCCGAAACTGTCGAAGAATTTCCCGAAGAAATTGAACATCGGGATAATGGCGTACTTGGTAAACCAGCCCACGAGCCAGCCTCCGAGGGGAATGATTTTCTCGTAGTTCCGGCCATAGCTCTTCAGTGTCTGGTAATGGTTGGGACCGAAATAGAACTCGATGGGAATAGTGGTGTTTCCGCCCGGCTGGAGTTCCATCCTCAGTCGCGCACTGCAATCCATCAAATTTCGCCCGGGGTCCGACTCGGGATAAAAATCCACGGCCAGTTCGCCGGAAGAAAATTCCTGCGGAGCGTTCATTATTGCCGAGAAGAACTGCTGCTGATAGGCAATCCAACTGAAACGTGACTCCACGCGGCGCGCCGAACTGCGGCTGCCGCCTATGGACTCGGGCTTCTTGTCTCCCTCGAAATAATAGTTCAGTCTGGAATATTGCGACTCGTTCCTGTAGCCTTTCTCCATACGCGGCACAGTCACGTTGAAGTCTATGTCGAACATGCTGACGTTCCGGGGAATCACCCCTTCCATGCCCACAAACGAGAGGCTGTTGTCCAGTCTGTAACTGTCGGGCAGCAACACGTATTTCTGCTCAATGTAACCTCCGTCGCTGAAAGGCAGCCTCATGGTCACACTGCTCTCGTCCATGGCGGCCACCTCGAACACGAAATCCTTCGTGTTGATATATTCCCCGGTGTAGATTCCGATTGAATACTCGGCCCCGCCAGGCCTGAATATGTAGAGGTCGGTGCTGTCGTAGTTGTAATAATCCTTGACCTGAACCGAATATGGCATCGCACCCTTGGTATCGAATTCTATGCGGAGCCTGCTGTTCTCTATGGCCACTATCTCGGACACGGCATGGGATGCCACTTCGAGCGAGGAGTCCTTGTAAACGGACTGACGGTTCGTCCTTTCATACTCCTCCTGAAAGGTCTCCGCCATAGCGGCAGAGGCATTGGCTATAGTGAGGGAGTCTGCATATTCCTGCTGCTGTTCTGCATACCTGCGGGCCCTTTCAGTCTGGTAGAATGAAAAGCCCAGGAACATCAGGATAATCAGAAGGAATCCGATTACTGTATTTTTATCCATCTCGTTCTGCTCCTCTCTTCTACTTGTTCTCCTCCTCGGCGTTCCTTATTTGCTCCTCAAGTCTCTTGAGTTCTTCCTTGGCCTCGTCAATCTTGGCCTGCATCTGCCTGATCAGTGGCTCGCTGTTCTTGGAAGCCGCGAAGAAGCCTATGTTGTTCTCATAGGTGGTTATATTGTTCTGCAATGCGTTATACTTGGCAATGAGTGTATCGCGGGTGCTGCGGTGGCCGGAAGAAGCGCCGGAGCGTCCCTTTCTCAGACGGCTGAACGCGGGGAACTTCTGCTGCATGGCTTCGCGGAACTCGGCGATAAGCTTGTCCTTCTCCTTGTAGGGAACGTGGCCGATCGCCTGCCAGCGCTCGTTGAACTCGCGCATCCTGTCGGTATCCGCCGCCGCATCACTGCCTGCCTCGTAAGCCCGTACTTCCTCTACGAGCCTGCGCTTTGCCTTGAGATTCTCGTAGAAGTCGTTCTCGGGACTCGCCTTGGCATCCCTGTTGGCGAAAAATTCATCGCAGGCCGCACGGAATCTCTTCCAGATTTGCTCGGATTTCTTGCGGGGAACCGGACCTATTTCCTTCCACTGCTTCTGGAGCGAAATATACTGGTCGGTGGTCTTCTTCCATTCGGTGCTCGTCTTCAGGGCCTCAGCCTGCTCGATGAGTGCGAGTTTCTTGGAAAGATTCTCGTTCATCGCATCCTTCACGCCGGAGTAATACTCGCGCTTGCGGTTGAAGAAAGCGTCGCAGGCCGCACGGAAACGGTCGTAAATCTTCTGGTTTTCCTTCTTGGTGGCAAAGCCTATCTTGCGCCATTCGGCCTGTATATCCTCAATCTGCTTGGCAAGGCTGTTCCATTCTGCCGAGCCCTTGACTTCGCGGGCGGCAATCTCCTCCACCTGTTCGCAAAGTTTGCGCTTCTTCTCGAGGTTCTCCACCTGCTGGCCCTTGAGTTCCTCGAAATGAGCCTGGTATCTCTTGTTGATTACTGCGGTGGCAGCCTTGAAACGGTTCCATATTTCCTCACGGTGTTCCTTCGCAACGGGACCGTACTCCTTCCACTGCTCGTGGAGTTTCTGAAGTTCGTTGAACGCAAAAACTATGTTGTCGTTCTCGGCAAGCTTCTCGGCGACCTCGCACAGACCTTCCTTGATTATGAGATTTTTCCTGAAGTCGAGGTCACGGAGGTCACGGTTTATCTTGACCTTGTCGTAGAATTTCTCCACGAAGAACTGATAGCTGTCGTTAATGTCCCTGAACGACTGGGCCGGAACCGGTCCCGCATTCCGCCAGCGGGCCTGAAGCTCACGGAAAGCCGGGAACTGGGAGCTGACATCGTCCTGACCCTCGACCAGGGCCTTGAGTTCCTCTATAACCGCCTTTTTCTTGAGAAGATTATCCTCACGCTGCTCCTCCTGCTGCCTGTTGTACTCCGAACGCTCTTTCTTGTAATCGGAATACATGGCCTTGAAGTTCTGCTCCACGGCCTCGAAAGGATTGTTGCGTGCATCGTCCGACATTTCGGGATCATCTCCCTTCAGCTTGGCCAGAAGCCTGTAGAAAGCCGACTTTATGGCCTCGGCTTCCTTGGAGCGCTGCATGCTGTCGGCGCTGTTCTTGAGACGTATGAACATTTCGGACAACTCCGCGAGATTTTTGTCTGCAAGGTCCTCCGCCTTTTCGGGGGCGGGTTCCGCTGCTGCCGTCGGCGCCTCAGCAACTGCCGCTTCCCCGGCGGCTTCCGTTGCTTTCTCTGAAGTTGCGCTTGCTTCCGCCGCTTCCCCGGCAGGTTCCGTCACCTCCCCGGAAGTTGCGGGTGTCTCCTCGGATGAAGCCGACTCCTCAACGGGAACCGTATCTTCCACGGCTGCCGGCACTGCTTCAGCAGGCTGTGCGTCTTCAACAGCGGCTTCTGTTTCCGTGACAGACGACTCCTCTGAGACGGGAGCCTCTTCCGCTGCAGTTTCGACTTCCACGGCCGGAGCTGCTTGCGTTTCCTCTACCGCGGGGTCTGCCGTCCCGGCGTCCTCCGGAGTATCTCCAGCCGCTTCTACGGCCGGTTCCTCAACCTTATCGACAAGCTCTTCAGCCTTGTCGTCCAACGCATTCGCAGTCTCGGCAAGGACTTCTTGCATCTTCTCGGGAAAGTTGTTTTCGTTCATATCAATTACTATTAATTACAGTTTGCAAATATACATAAAGTTAAAAGCAAAGCAAACGGCGGTTTACTATTTAGTTCGGCTCATTCCCCTCCGTCTTGAAGTACGGCCCGACTCCTCCGGAATAATGCGATTCTTGCACGCTGACGGTGCAGGCCGCCGTTTTGCAGAACAGTCTTCCGGTTCAATCAAGGGAATTTACCGCGGTGAAATTCGAGCCGCAATATAGCAATTTTGCACAAAAGGAAAAGAAGAAAAGTATCATGAAATTATCCGAACTTTCTTTCATTCGGCATTCCGGCTTTTAGCCCTATCTTTGCGCCTGAAATCCAAGTTTGCAAAATCGTACACACTATGCATATAGACATAATCACAGTAGTCCCCGAACTCCTGGAAAGCCCCTTGGGACATTCTATCGTGGGACGCGCAATCAAAAACGGACTCGTGGAAGTGGAGGTCCACAATCTCAGGAAACACGGTTTGGGGCCGAGAATGAACGTGGATGACTACAGCTACGGCGGGGACGCCGGAATGGTTCTGAAGGTGGAACCGGTATACCGTATGATAGAGGAACTCAAGTCACAACGCAGCTACGACGAAGTAATATATATGTCTCCCGACGGGGAAAGGCTCAACCAGAGTATATGCAACAGCCTGTCGCTGCTCGGGAATATCATCATCCTCTGCGGTCATTACAAGGGCATAGACCACCGCATACGCGAGCACCTGATAACGAGGGAGATTTCCGTGGGTGACTACGTCGTCAGCGGAGGAGAAATTCCTGCTGCGCTGCTCGTGGATTCAATCATCCGTCTCATCCCCGGGGCGCTTGGCGACGAGACCTCTGCCCTGTCGGACAGCTTCCAGGATGACCTGCTCTCCCCTCCCGTCTACACGCGGCCGGCGGAATTCAACGGCTGGAAGGTGCCGGAGGTTCTGCTGAGCGGGAATCCCAGACTTATACGGGAATGGCAGGACGAACAGGCATTGGAAAGGACAAAGGCTTTGAGACCGGAATTGCTTATTAAAAATTTTTAATAAGTCAATATTTATACTTTATTTTTTTAGAAAAAGTATTGCAAATATAAAAAATTGTGTATCTTTGTTCTTGGAAATGAAAACAACTCATAAGCTCCGGTTCTGTGCCGGGGTCTTCTAACCAACAATAATTAACCTTCTATAAGGTAATACACTGCTAACTAACCGTAAAGCCCTGCCGCGATGGCAGGGTTTTGTCGTATGGCCGGTCACGGGTAAAAGGGGTATAAAAGGAGGCGTCAACGATGTCCTAAAAGCATAGCGGTCAGTAGAATGCAGCCGCATTCCACCAACCACTTTTGTCATTGTCACCAACCAAAAATGTCAATTATACCGGTAAAATCGGTGTAACTTGTCAATTATACCTGGTCATATTCGCGCGTATGTTATTGGTTTTCAATACTCCAGGTCTTCGCCTGAGAACATGTCGGTTTCAAAATAATCCATGGCGAATGACTCGAACCCTTCCCTGGTGTTTTCGTATAGTGCGTCCCCGCCGCTACTCAATCGGTTGAACAAGGCTATTATTTCATCCGTATCTATGAAGTCCGGTATTCCGTTTGGGAAATGGCTTTTGAATACTCCCATATAATCTATGTCGGATGTCGGCAGGCTTTTCACGCGTGACAGTTTTATCAGTCCCCCGTCGGAATTGAAAGACATGACGTCGCCTTCAATTATCAGGTCAGAATAGCAGCCCCAATCTTCGCTGTTTGCATTTTCGTTTTCATAGATGGCGTACATGGTTCTGTAGGCTTCTCTCCTGATTTCTTTCGCCAGTTTATCTATGTCGATGAGTTCCTCGCCGAACATGGCAGCTACCAAATAATAGTAGGCATCTTCTTCGCTAATATAGTCCGACAGGTCATAGTCCACGTCGGTTATAACGACTTCCAATGATGACATGTCGTATGTCAAGTGCAAGTCTCCCAAGAGCACTTCCC
>CAZMTY010000018.1:0-34448 GCA_964569595.1 uncultured Muribaculaceae bacterium | reverse complement strand
TTGGCTGGATATGTAGCCGCGACAGGGTTACCGTATGAGCGAAACGGCAAGGTTCCAGTCCAGCCCGCTGTAGTAGCTGTTCAGCGTGGGCAGGGTTTCGTCGGGAATGTACATGGCCAGGCCGCAGCATCTTTCGAGCTCAAGGTTGAAGAAGTACTCGGTTTCTGCATGATAGGGTATGCAGGCGTCGAGAGCGGAGTCGAGCTGTTCGAGCTGGGCATCGGTGGCGCCCGCCTCCCTGAAAATATCCCTGAGGTCGTAGAAAAAGAAGAGTCTGCTGTCGGAGTAGAAATATTTCTGCACCTCATCGCGCTCAATGGAGTCTATGCCGTCCCTTAGGGCTTCCACGAGTCCGGCTACGCTCACTTTCAGCTCCTCAAGCCCGCTGCAGTCGAGAACGGTGACGGTTGCGGACCGGTAGCTTCCGGACATGGCCTCGTAGCGCTCATAATACTCGTTGGCAACGGCAAGGAGGTCAGGGCCCGGCTGGCAGAGCAGGTTCAGAGGCAGAGTCTTGTAGACGAAGCCCGTAGCAATGACCTCGGCCGGGGAAAAGACTATGTAATCGCACACGTTCCTCAACTGGTAGGCAATCTCGACCGTACCCATAAGACAGGCGTCGAATATCAGGTAATCCAGATGCATGGGGATGGCATCGGCGAAATCGCAGATGTCTATTTCGGTGGAAACCGTGCTGCCGTTCTCACGCGAGTATTGCGCCCCCACCGTCTTGGTAAGGGGATACTGGCTCTCCTCTACGGCTGACGAGACGCTCCTATTCTCGCCGTATGCACTGTATCCTACAGGTATCCAGCCCGTAGCATGGGATGAAAACAGCATACCGTAGCTCTTGGAGGGGAAGAGTTCCATTATTTCGGTGAGGACCTGGTTCAGGGTTTCCGCCGATGCGCTCACCGTGCTCTCCGGATAGACCTTCAGGGTATCCACGACCGTGCGGTCCAGTTCGCGGTAAATCTGCAGGAGCACGGGAGGATTCGCCGTGGAATAATTTGAGGATGAGGCTGTATTGTGGCAGAATGCCACTATGGCCGCGTCATTGTTCTTGCCGTTGAGGACTCCTTCGCACATGTCCTCGAGGTTGTTCTCGAGGTAGCTGCTGAGGTTGTTGTAGCCGAGTCCGAGATATATGAATACTGTGCGGTACACTCCGTCGCTGCCGAGAAAGCTCTCCTTGCTGCATGAAAGGGTGAGCAGGGAGACTGCGCACAGGACGGCTATTGCTGCATATCTTTTCATAACTGATTTCCGAATAAGTTCCGGCACTTCCCGTGTCCATAGCCGGGAATTCAGGCTAAAGCGCCGAACCGGACAAAGTTAGCAATAATTTGTCAATGATTGAATTCAATCCCGTGGGCCGCATGGAAGTCCTTGAAGCGGAATTTGCAGTCCGGGATATGATTGTGAGCAGCGGTGCACGGGAATAAGGAAATTCGTAATTTTGTTCCCGTCGCCTCCCGCAGGACGCTTCCTGCAGGACACCTCACGGGCCGACCGTAGTGAACTTTGCGGAATGTAATGTGCCAACAACATATTCATAGCCTTATATGTCAGATCTGATTGCGGATTATTCATACTATCTCAGAATGGAACGCAAGATGTCCCCCAACACGGCGGCATCCTACCGCTCCGACGTGTCCGCGATGCTGGCAGCCACGGGCACGGATCCCCGGCAAATGAGTACGGCCGACATTGAAAGTTACCTTTCTTCGCGCTCTGTCCGGCTCTCCAAACGCTCCCAGGCCCGTTGTCTGAGCGCATTCAGGTCCTTTTTCGACTGGATGATAATAGAAGGCTACCGTAAGGACAATCCCTGCGACGGCATAGAATCCCCGAAACTCGGACGTTATCTTCCCGAAGTGCTGTCGGTCGGGGAAGTTGCGGCCATTATCGACTCCGTAAGAACGGACGCCTGGACGGGACTCCGGGACAGGGCCATGCTCGAAATCCTCTACGGTTGCGGTCTGAGGGTCTCCGAACTCTGTTCCCTCCGCATTTCCATGGTGTATATGGACGAGGCCTTCGTCCGCGTGGTCGGCAAGGGCTCCAAGGAAAGGCTTGTTCCTCTCGGGCAGATGGCCGCCGAAGCATTCAGCGCGTATTTGGAGGCAAGACCGGAGCCGGCATCGTCTGAATATGAAGATATCGCCTTCCTGAATTTCAGGGGAAGCCCGCTCAGCCGGGTTTCCGTCTTCAACATGGTCAGACATCAGGCCATGCTTGCCGGAGTGAGAAAGGAAATATCTCCCCACACTTTCAGGCATTCCTTTGCCACCCATCTCGTCGAGAACGGGGCGGACCTGCGTGCAGTCCAGGAGATGCTCGGCCATGAGTCCATACTGACCACGGAAATCTATACCCACATCGACACCCGGACCTGGCAGAACGACATACTTACACATCACCCGAGGCGTTAGCTTTTTCGATACGGCAGCCTGCGAGTTTCACGGCATTCTCCGCTGAGAGTATGCCCGCGGAGGCGAGGCCTTCCACGCTGAGCTCGGAGGCGGGATTGTTCTCGCGGTACAGCACTATCGCCCGGGCCGTTTTCCTGTCCTTTATGTACGGGTGCCGGCAGAGTTCATCCTCCGTCAGGCTCCACAGGCGGAAAGGCTCGGGCTCCGAACAGCTTATCAGGTCGCTTATCGCATCGAACCTGTCTTGTCCGAAATTGTAGATGTCCAACAGCTGTGAGGTGTAGGAGTATCCTCCGAGCCGTTCCCGGTATTCGACCATCTTCGCCGCGAAGTACGGACCTATGCCCGGCAGCTCATCGAAGGCGGCGGAATCCGCCACGTTTATATCCACGGTGGGAATGACAATATACTTCTCGAGCCTGCGGTAGATTGAGTCGGAGACCACGAAGGACTTCGCGAAGTCGCTTTTGCGCCGGTAGCGCCCTCCCTTCTCGCGGTAGTTTATTATGGATCGGGCCTGCTTGCTGCTGAAGCCCAGACGCACGAGTTCCTCCTCGGAGACGGTGTTGGGGTTGAAATTGAAGGACTCTACCTTTCGGGTCCTCTCGCGCACCTCCGCCACGGCTCTGGAGTGAGAGCTGTTCCGGCGTATGGTGTCCCTCCGCACCACCCTTGGGGCATAGTCGTAATTCCCGCCACCCGGGCTTCCGTAACGCGAGGCGGCTGCACCGGCTGGTGATGAAGCCGAAGCGGAGCCTGACGCCGGGCCCGCCGTGGAGGGAAGACCCTCGGGCGCGAGATATTCCACGATGTAGACAGTGTCCGGCCTGTCCCGCACCGCCTCAATGCCGAGCATCGCCGCCCGGTTGATGAAAAGCGCTGTCTGGTAGCCTATTACAAGAAAGACAAGGGAAATGGCTCCGGTCTTGAATACTGTCGAACTCCTATTCCCTTTCCTGTCCGGGGTCTCCGTCTTCGCGCTCTTCATGGTCCCTGTACTTGTTTACGTGGACTTCATGCCTCTCCCTGGCCGCTCCTGCAACGGTAATCACGATTTCACCCTTTGGCGCGGTGACGCTGAAATGACTGAGCACCTCGGCTATACTTCCCCGGACGTGCTCTTCATGGAGTTTGGAAATTTCGCGTGAGACACAGCATCTTCGCTGTTCCCCGAAGGCCGCGGCAAACTCCTGGAGAGTCTTGACGAGCCGGGCCGGTGATTCATAGAATATCATAGTCCTCGTTTCTTTGGTTAAGTTTTCCAACAATGTGCGGCGTCCCTTTTTCCTCGGCAGGAAGCCTTCGAAGCAGAAACGGTCGCAGGGCAGTCCCGACGAGACCAATGCCGGGATGCAGGCGGTGGCCCCGGGGAGGGTGCGCACTTCTATGCCTTCGTCCGCGCAGGTCTTCACGAGCAGGAAGCCCGGGTCGGAGATTCCCGGAGTGCCGGCATCGCTTATCAGGGCCACATCCTCTCCAGCCATGATGCGGTCGCGTATCATCTCCACAGTCTTGTGCTCGTTGAACTTGTGGTGGGACAGCAGGCGTCCGCCTATTTCAAAGTGACGGAGCAGGACAGAACTGGTGCGGGTGTCCTCGGCGAGGATGAGGTCCGCCCCGCGTAGCACGGTGACGGCCCTGTAACTCATGTCATCGAGATTCCCGACGGGGGTCGGGACTATGTAGAGTACACCGCTGCTCCTGTCCATAAGCTTCAGTCCGGACCCTCGCGCTTCATTGCGGAAACGGGGCTCCGGGCAGGTCGCAAGGTAGTGAAAGTCGGGCTAAGATGCAAACCCGCGGAGGCAGGGGAGCGGCGAAAAAGATGAACGCCGAATGCGGAAAATTATGTATTTTTGGCACGGCTCGCGGGGGCTTCCCCGGTTCTATCCACTTTATTTATCTATTTTTCAATACGATGTACACTGAAGGACACAGAAAATCCGGCTGCATAGAGGTGGTGTGCGGCTCGATGTTCTCGGGCAAGACCGAGGAACTTATCAGGCGGCTGCGCAGGGCCGGATTCGCCAACCAGAAGATAGCCACATTCAAGCCCGCACTCGACAACCGTTACTCCGATATGGACGTGGTTTCGCACGATTCGCACAAGGTCTGCTCGACGCCCGTAAGGTCCGCCCGGGAAATACTTGATATTCCCGACGATGTCCAGGTAGTGGGCATTGACGAGGCCCAGTTCTTCGACGAGAGCCTCGTGGACGTGTGCCAGACCCTCGCCAACAGGGGAGTAAGGGTGATCGTGGCCGGTCTCGATACTGACTTCAAGGCAGTGCCCTTCGGACCCATTCCCAGACTCATGGCAGTGGCGGAGGACGTGCAGAAAGTTCACGCTATATGCGTGCGCTGCGGCAATCTTGCCAACTATTCCCACCGTCTGACAAAGAGCGAAGACCTCGTGCTGCTCGGAGAGAAAGACGTCTACGAGCCTCTCTGCAGGGACTGCTACATCAAGGCCACGGAAGAAGAAAAGGCCTGATGGACAGCCTGTCCGGCATTTTTGCGAGGAATTGTTCCGTCCGCCGCATTGACAGGCTGACCTCCTCGGCCTTCCTCGACTCATGCCACAGGCTCGGGGCGACGGGAGGCCGCTATCACTACGGACTCTATGTCGAACGCAGTACCGGGGTGTCGGAAAGTGCCTTGCCGGAGGGTACCCTCGTGGCTGTGGCCGTGTTCTCCAATGCGAAAAGGTGGCTGAAGGACGGCAGGAGGATAAGTTCCTACGAGTGGATACGCTATGCCTCGCTGCCGGGCTATCGCGTGGTCGGCGGCATGAGCAAGCTGCTCCGCGCCTTCATAGCTGCGGTACATCCCGATGACATAATGAGTTATGCTGACGTGAGCTATCCGGACCACGGAGAGGTCTACCGCGAACTCGGATTCGTGGAGGACGGCATGGTCGAAAAACGGGGTTTCAGGAATATCAAATACCGTCTGCGACTTTCTTACGGGGATGAGCCGTAGTCACGCCTTGAAGCTCCTTTCCTCCGCAAACGAGAAAAAGGCCCCGTCGCAGACTATCACGTGGTCGGCAAGTTGGAGCCCGCAGGCTTCCGTGCCCTTTTTAAGCAGCGAGGTCTGTTTCCTGTCCGCTTCGCTCGGGGTGGGACAGCCGCTCGGGTGGTTGTGAACGAGTATTATTGCCGCGGCATTATACTCTAAGGCAGAGCGTATTACATGACGTACATCTATGACGGTGGCCCTGCCGCCCCCGCTGCTCAGCCGGATTTTCCGTATCAGGTACAGACCTTCGTTCAGCAGCATGACCCAGCATTCCTCATGCTTGAGCCCCTTCAGGTCCGGAAGCATCATCTCGAACACCTTCCGGGCGGTCGACACCGGTTCCCTGATGCTCAGGGACTCTTCGTAGATGAAACGTCGTCCGAGTTCCAGAGCGGCGAGTATCGATGCCGCCTTGCCCCGGCCTATTCCCGACATGGCGCAAAGGCGTGTCCCGCCCATGTTTACGAGATTGCACAACTTGCCGTCGCATTTGTTCAGCAGCTGCTGGGCAAGTTCTATGGCACTGGTGCTGCGTGTTCCGCTGCGGAGAAGCACGGCGAGAAGTTCACCGTTGCTCAGACTCCCCGTCCCCGAGGAGAGAAGTTTTTCGCGAGGCCTTTCGCTCTCGCACAAGTCTTTGATTTTCACAGTAGTATAGGTTAATGTAAAATTGACAGCTACAAGGGCGGCAGGACAAGAGGGGGACCTGTCCTCATTTCAGTTCCTCACACAGAAGCGTGGCCTGGGTGCAGTCGCGTACCCTCACTTTCACGAAGTCGCCGGGCTTGTGCTCCTTGTCGGGCCAGACGCACATCTTGTTCTGCGAGTTCCGTCCGCAGAGTTCATCGGGATTTTTCTTCGAAGGGCCCTCCACCAGCACGGTAAACTCCTTGTTGAGGTCGCGCCTGTTGCTCTCGAGCGAAAGCCGGTTCTGCAGCGCGATGATTTCCTCGAGCCTGCGGGTTTTGGTGCGTATATCCACGTCATCGGGATACTTCCTCGCCGCGAGGGTTCCGGGTCTCTCCGAATAATAGAACATATAGGCCGCATCGAAGCCCACCTTCTCGAAGAGGCTCAGGGTCTCACGGTGGTCCTCCTCGGTTTCGGAGCAGAAGCCGGCTATCACGTCCGTGCTGATTGCGCACTCGGGCAGATACTCGCGTATCCTCTCCACTGTCGAAAGATACCATTCGCGGGTATAGCGCCGGCGCATCTTCTCGAGTATTCTGTCGGAACCCGACTGGACGGGCAGGTGAATATGACGGCAGATATTGTCGTGCGCGGACATTACTTCCAGTACTTTGTCGGAGATGTCCTGGGGATTGGAGGTGGAGAAGCGTATGCGGGTCTGCGGCACGGCATCCGCCACGAGTTCCAGCAGTCCGGCGAAGTCAGTGTCGCCGTAGCGGTACGAATCCACGTTCTGTCCCAGGAGGGTGATTTCCCTGTAGCCCTTTTCCGTGCAGTCGCAGGCTTCCCTGACTATGCTCCTTACATCCCGGCTGCGCTCGGCCCCGCGGGTGTAGGGCACCACGCAGAACGAGCAGACATTATTGCAGCCGCGCATGATGGAAATGAAGGCCGACACCCCGTTTCTGTCGAGCCTGACCGGTTCAATGTCGCCGTAGGTTTCCTCCCTTGAAAGCAGGACGTCAATCTGGGGCGAACCCTCGAGGGCTCCGGAGATGAGCGAGGGGAGGCTGCGGTAACTGTCAGGTCCGGCCACGATGTCCACCTTGCCGGAGTCGAGCAGCTCTTTCTTGAGCCTTTCCGCCATGCATCCCAGTATCCCGGTGACCACTCCCGGCCTCGATTTTCTCCATATATTGAACTGGTCTATACGTCCCCAAATCCTCTGCTCTGCATTGTCCCTTACGGAACAGGTGTTGGCCATGATGATGTCCGCCTCGGCCATGTTCTCCGTCCTCCCGTATCCGGCTTTCCCGAGTATGGAAAAAACCACCTCGGTATCAGCCACATTCATCTGGCATCCGTATGTCTCTATATATACCTTCTTCATCACTGGGGGCAAAGATATAGAATTTTCGCTATCTTTGCACAATGTCCTTCCCTCGCTGAGAGGTCAGGTTATTGAACTTACAACGACGTTCCGATGAAGCTGTACAGGATTTTCATATTGCTCGCGAGCATGGCCATAGCGGTACCGGTCCGCGCCCAACAGACGTTCGTCTCAGGCGATGAACGCTCGCATGCCGGCATTGAGATGGAGGTGGATACCACCCTGGCCGGCAGGGACATCTTCTCCGCACTTCCCGAGAATACGCTCATCCGGCAGTCCCAGCAGGTGCGCAGGGCGCTGTACGACAGGGTAGCGTCCAAAGACTCCACGGAGTTCAGCGGTTTCCGCATAAGGATATACCTCGGCAGCCGCCCTACATCTCGGGAGGAGTCGCTCAGGGCTCTCGACAGATTCAATTCCAAATATCCGTACATACAGGCCTACAGGAGTTACACCACTCCGAATTTCAAGGTCTCCGTCGGCAACTTCCGCACGAGGACCGATGCCGAGTTTCTGCTCAATCTCATAAAGGGTGACTTTCCGGAGGCTTTTATAGTCCGGGAGCGTTTCAAGTATCCCTCCATTGGCAGCCCCGACCTGAGGAACGTGGTGGAAGCGAGGGATTCCGTGTTCTTCGACTCGTGGTACACGGATGCCGACTACATTCAGGACGACATTCCCTATAATGATACGGAGATATGATAAAGCAGGGACTGGAACTAAAACAGACGCAGAAGCTTTCGCCGCTGCAGATTCAGACCATAAAACTGATTGAACTGCCCGTCCAGGAACTGGAGCAGCGTGTCCGCAACGAACTCGAGGAGAACCCGGTTCTCGATGATACTCCCGAGCCCGGAAAGGAATCCGACGACCCCAAGGACATATCCCTTGACGAACTCAAGGACGATGACAATATCCCTTCCTACCGCCTGAAAGTCAACAACTGGGGCAAGGACCCCCGTCCCGAGTACAATACCTTCTCCACGACCACGAGCTTTTCCCAAAGCCTTATGGACCAGCTCGGATGCAGGAGTTTCAGCCAGAAGGAAAACGAGATAGCGGAATTCATCATAGGCTCGCTCGACGAGGACGGCTACCTGCGCCGCGACCTCGATTCCCTCGTCGACGACATGGCTTTCCGTGCGGGAATTACGACGGACAGGGAGGAAGTCGAGCGCATACTGAAAATTATCCAGGACTTCGAGCCGGCCGGGGTTGGGGCCAGGGACCTGCGGGAATGTCTCCTGCTGCAGTTGCGTAATTGCAGTCCCACTCCCGATGTGAAGAATGCCGAGCGCATCCTGAGAGACTTTTTCCAGGAGTTCAAAAGCAAGCATTTCCAGAAAATCATATCCCGCATGGGTATATGCGAGGAGGAGATGAAAAGGGCAGTCGCGAGGATAGTCAAGCTCAATCCCGCCCCAGGAGGGGAAACGGCCAATGCCTACATCGACAGGGCCCAGCAGATAGTGCCCGACTTCATTCTCGAGAACAGCGGAGGGGAACTTTCATTCACCATGCCGCGCGTGTCGGTGCCAGAGCTCAGGGTAAACAGGAAATATGCGGAGATGCTCGAGAAGTCCAAAAGTTCCTCGGAGCGGGTGCAGAAAGAGGCGGTCACCTTCGTGCGCCAGAAGCTGGATTCCGCCAAATGGTTCATCGAGGCTCTCAAGCAGCGCCAGAACACCCTCAGCAAGACCATGGAGGCCATACTCGAGTACCAGCACGATTTCTTCGAGACCGGGGACGACAAGAACCTGCGTCCCATGGTGCTCAAGGACATAGCCGAAAAGACCGGCTTCGACATCTCCACCATCTCCCGTGTGGTCAACAGCAAGTATATCGAAACCCATTTCGGAATCTATCCTCTGAAATATTTCTTTTCCGAAGGAATGGAGAACAGCGAGGGCAAGGAGGTTTCCACGAGGGAACTCAAGAAAGTTCTCCAGGACTGCATAGATGCGGAGGACAAGGCCAAGCCGCTTACGGACGAACAACTTGTGGACGAGATGGCCAAACGCGGTTACAAGGTCGCAAGACGCACTATCGCGAAGTACCGCGGCCAGTTAGGCATTCCTCTGGCGCGTTGGCGCAAGGAACTGTAGGCGCTTTCCTATTGCTTCGCCTGGTTCACCTTGAGTGTGCGGCGTTTGCGCGAGGGCCTGCAGACTATCTGTATGTCTATGCCCTCAACGGTGTAGCCCCTGAACCTGCGTCCCTTGAACCTTTCCTCGATTATTGAGATAAGCTCGTCGTCCAGAACGTCCTTGTAGGAGTTGCTGGTCCTGTCGTAAAGATGTATGTGCTTGAATGTGTTCACATCGAAATACATCTTGTTGTTGGAACTCAGACGCCGCGAATATATTCCCAAATCCGCCAGCGTGGAGAGAATGTTGTACACCGACGCTATCGTTATCCTGGTTATCCCAGCCTTTGCCAGCTGCTCCGCTACCATGTCGGCGCTCGCATGGCCAAGTTTGAGCATGGCCTCGTGTACGGCAATCCTCTGGGGAGTGGCCTTCAATCCCTTCTCCTTGAGAGTCTCCTTGAAGTTCTGGAGGTTATCGGCGTTTCTGCTCTGTGTCATGCTGCGAAATTTTTCGCAAAGATAAATTTAATTTTGAATATTTCAAATCGCGGCGGACTTTGCCGGACAAGTTGAGCGGCTTTCCTGCAAAATACATCACACATGGAGAATTTTTACTTAACTTTGCCCGTTATGGAAAATAATGTCGAAAGAATAAAGTGCCTGATTATCGGGGGAGGCCCCGCAGGCTATACGGCAGCGATATATGCGTCCCGGGCCGCGCTTGCCCCCGTGTTATATGAAGGCAGCGTTCCCGGCGGCCAGCTTACCACCACCACGACTATCGAGAATTATCCCGGATTTCCCGGAGGTGTCGACGCAAACCGGCTCATGGCCGATATGCGCAGCCAGGCAGCCGGACTCGGGGCGGATATAAGAATGGGGTCGGTGACCGCGGTGGACTTTTCTTCCAGACCCCTGGTTCTCACCATTGACGGGACCACCCGGGTGGAGGCCGATTCCGTTATCATAGCCACCGGAGCCACTGCACGTTATCTCGGACTGCCTTCGGAGCAGAAATACCGCGGGCTCGGAGTCTCGGCCTGCGCAACCTGTGACGGTTTCTTCTACCGCGGGAAGGACGTGGCCGTGGTCGGCGGAGGAGATACGGCGTGCGAGGAAGCCTCATATCTTGCAGGACTCTGCAGGAAGGTTTACATGATAGTCCGCAGGGACGTTTTCCGTGCTTCCGAAGCCTTGCAGAAAAGGGTTCTCGAGACCCCGAACATAGAAGTGCTCTGGAACTGCAATACCCGCGAGGTACTCGGTGACGAGTCCGGAGTGACAGGAGTGAGCATTCTGAGAAAGAATGGCGAGGTTTTTGAAATCGAGGTCGACGGCTTTTTCCTCGCGATTGGCCATCATCCTGAATCTGAACTCTTTTCAGAATGGGTGGAGACCGACGCGAACGGTTACATCGTGACATCCGGCGACGACAGCCGCACAAATGTGCCCGGAGTCTTTGCCGCGGGCGATGTTCAGGATCCGAAATACCGCCAGGCCATTACGGCGGCGGCTTCGGGATGCAGGGCCGCACTTGATGCAGAAAAATATTTAAAGGGATGAAGAGTTATAGACTGATTATGTTTTCCGCGCTTGCACTTCTCTTGTGTGCAGGCTGTAAGTCTCAGTATGACCTTCTGTTGGAGGGCAACGATGTAGAGGCGAAGTATGCCGCGGCTTTCCAGTATTTCAACCAGGGCCGTTACACGCGTGCGGCCAATATGTTCGAATCGCTTTCCATGCTTACCAGCGGCACGGCGCGCGCCGACACCGTCATGTTCTACTGGGGTCTCAGCAATTATTCCCTCGGGTCATACGAAGTCGCAGAGGCCAATTTCAGCAATTTCCTCAGCCGTTATCCCCGCAGTCCCTTTGCGGAGAATGCGGAATTCCTGAGGGTCGACTGTCTCTACCGCGCCACTCTGCGCTACGAGTTGGACCAAAGGCCTACCTACACGGCCATGTCGGCTCTCAGCGAGTATATCCTGGAGCATCCCATGGGCGCGAACACCGATATTTGCCGCCACATGCTGGAAGACCTTAACGCCAGGCTGGACAAGAAGGCCTTCGAGAATGCAAAGTTATACTACAGAATGGAGGACTATCTGGCCTCCCGCGTGGCTTTCAAGAACATCCTGAAAGACGATGCCGACACGATGTACCGTGAGGACATACTCTACTACACCGCTATGTCGTCCTACAAATATGCCGATCTCAGCGTGAGGTCAAGGCAGAAGGACCGCTTCCTCGTATTCATAGACGACTACCTGAACTTCATAGGGGAGTATCCCGAATCGCCCTACCGCCGCGAACTTGACTCGCTCTACGAGAAGGCAAGGCAAAAAAATGAAACTTTGTAAGTTTGGACCCCGTACAAAAAGTATGGAAAAGAAGATACCTAACAACACCATGACGAGGGACATTTGGGACCTCGCAGCCCCTACGGGAAATATCTATGAGACCGTAGTGATTCTTTCAAAGAGGGCAAACCAGATTGCACTGGCCGAGAAGAAGGAACTTACCAAGAAGCTCGAGGAGTTCAGGGGCGACAGGGACACCATGGACGAAGTTTTCGAAAACAAGGAGCAGATAGAAATATCCAAGTACTATGAACGGCAGCCCAAGCCGGCGCTCGTAGCGATAAGCGAGTTCGAGCACGGAGAACTGGAATACCGTTTCGCACGCGAAGACGGCGTGGCCGAGAAATAGGTGCGATGCTCCGTTCCCTGCATATCAGGAACTATATTCTTATAGACTCTCTGGATGTCGTATTTCCGGAGGGTCTGATTATTATAACCGGTCAGACCGGCGCCGGAAAGTCTATTCTCATGGGAGCCCTTTCCTTTCTTTCCGGTGCCAGGGCGGATGCCGGGATGATTGCTCCGGGAGCCGATTCCTGCGTGGTTGAGGCGGAATTTCTCAGTGAAGACGAGACTCTTTCCGAACTGCTCGACTCTTCCGACATAGAGAACGGCGGCGGAAGGCTGACGGTGCGCAGGGTAGTGTCCGCCTCGGGACGCTCGCGCAGTTTTGTAAACGACAGCCCGGTGCAGCTGTCGCTTCTCCAGCAGATTTCCTCGCGCCTCGTGGACATTCATTCCCAGCACAAGAGTCTGCTGCTTGTGGACAGGGGCTTCCAGTTGTCGGTGCTTGACGCATTCGCAGGCAACGCCGATATGCTTTCCGGCTGCCGCCGCCAGTGGAAGGAACTCAGCCGGCTCCGCTCGGAACTTGGGGAACTCCGTGAGAGGCTCCTGCGTCTGCGTGCGGAGAGGGATTACGATGCCGAGCAGCTGGCCCGTCTTAACGGGGCCCGTCTCGAAAACGGAGAACTGGAATCGCTCGAGGAGGAGCAGAAGAGTCTGGCCAATGCCGAAGAAATAAAGACCGCCCTGCAGCATGCCCTTGGACTGATTTCCTCCGACGGGGAGAATATGGGGGTTTCAGGGAGTCTGAAGGAGGTCTGCCGGCGCTTGGAGCAGATTTCCAGATACCTGCCGGCGATGGAAAGCCTGGTTTCCCGTCTCGAATCTGCCCGCATAGAGATAGACGATGTGGCCGCGGACCTTGAGACTGCCGATGCACGCATGGACGTCTCGCCCGAGCGGCTTGCACAGGTGGAGGAACGTATGTCCCTGCTGTACTCGCTGTTGCGCAAGCATAATTGCAGCACCGTGGGCGAACTCATAGAACTGCGGGATGCCTACGGCAGGAAACTCGAGGGAAGCGACAGTCTTGAAGACAGGATAGCTGAGCTGGAAGCCGGGGAAAGGGCACTCGCCGCCGAATGGCAGAAGAGCTGTATGGAACTGCACGAGGCCCGTCTGAAAGCCGCCCCGGAACTGGCAGATGAGATTTCCTCGTCCCTTAGATTCCTCGAATTGCAGAATGCCGTATTCCAGGTGCGTCTTGAGGAAGTGCCCGGAGGGGCAGACGGCATCGACAGGGCGGTATTCCTGTTTTCGTCCGCCGGAAATGCCCCCATGGAACTGTCGAAGGTCGCATCGGGCGGTGAGATTTCCCGTATAATGCTCAGTCTGAAGGCCATGATGGCCAAGACCGCGGGTATGCCCACGCTTGTCTTCGACGAGATTGACACCGGTGTCAGCGGCAGTGTAGCGGACAAGATGGGCCGCATGATATGCGCCATGGGCGAGGATATGCAGGTCTTCTCAATTACCCATCTTCCCCAGGTTGCGGCGAAAGGCGATGCGCACTATGTAGTGAGCAAGTCGCGTTCGGAAGACGGCCGCGAACTCTCGACCGTCCACAGGGTGGAAGGGGAGGAGAGGGTGTGCGAAATTGCCCGCCTTCTCAGCGGTTCCGAACTCAGCGATGCCGCCATTGCCAATGCCAGGGTGCTGCTCGGGGAAGGGCGGTAGATTCTATTTCGCCAAAGTGGTCGTCAGGTCGTTGTTGTAGATTACCCTTCTGACCGCAACATTAGCCATTCCGTCTCCGTTCAGGCTGTTGAAGCTGAAATCCGATTGCAGCCCGCTCTCGGAATATCTGTCCAGACAGTAGGGCCAGTCCTCCCCGTACAATGCACATACGGTCAGAAAATAATGCATTATGTCGTAACCCTGGAAGGCGAAGGAATCGGGTTCGCCCTTGAAGAGCGCCCTGTAGGCGAGTATGAAGTTCTTTACGGCAGGGGAGTCATAATCAATGTGATAGGATGCCGTTAGGTGTGTTTTCGCGCTGTAGAGCTCATCGGTGTTGGAGCCTATGGTGCTGCGTATGCGCGAGGTGGAATAGAGTATTATTTCCGGTGAGTTGCGGCGCTTCGACCCTATGGCTATGGAGCGGACGGTTCCGGTGATGAAAGAGTCACTGTCGGAAGCTATGAGTATCCTGTAGGTCGTGTTCCTGTCGAAACTTATTCTGTCGAAGGAGGCTACTGCGCGGTAGTTCAGCAGTTTGCGTCCCAATCTGTCCAAAAGGTAACTCCGCTGTTCGCCGTCTCCCGCCTGCGAATCGTCCTTTATGACTATGAGCTCGTCGCCGGGATTGAGGTCCTCCTGTAGCCACTCCACAAGTTCGTCTATCTGGCTCTTCCATGTGGACGGGGCCTGGATTACGTTCCTGTCTCCGACCAGCTCGGCGGTCTTGGGGTCGAGAGGGGAGACTATGAATTCGCCCCTGGAACACAGGGCCGACACGGACAGCACGTCCTCGTAGGAAACGGGGCCTATTACCAGGTCATTTGAGGAAAGGACCCTGTCGTCGATGCGCTCCGTGGAACTGTCTATCACTCTGAGGTTTACCCGTATTCCCTGATTTCCGAGGTCACGGACGGCCATGAGCGCCCCGCTGTACAAATCGAGCATGCTGCCGTTGGGATTGTCGGATGAAGCTCTCAGCGGAAGCGCCAGCGCAACGTTGATATCGGAGGGCCTGACGGTGCGGCCGAACCTTGTTCTCGTGCTCCTCCTCGACTGCTCCTCTTCCCGCGGCTGTTCCTGTCTCCTTGTCGTCGTGTTGCTCTCCCTGCCCTGGAGCTCCGAAGGCTCCTGCTCCTGTGCGGGATTCTTGCGGCTTCCGGGGAAGAGATACCACTGCGCGTCCGCACACAGCGGAACCAGGGACAGGGCTATCAGAGTTGCTATGATTCTTTTCATATCTTGTGTCTTCTTTTTTCTTTTTCTGGCTTCTGGCAGACCGGCTTCAGACCCGCGGTTTCAGGGACACGGCATAACTTGCCAGCCCGTCGCAGAACCTGTCCCAGCTCAGCCTGTCGTTCTCCTTCCTGATTGCTTCCACGCAGCTTCTGCGCAGTGACGGGTCGCTGAAATACCGGCGTATCTGGGCAGCCACGCATTCCGGCGTGACTTCCTCGCAGACTATGCCCGTGCCGGCGGCGCCTATGGTTTCGCGCAGGCCTCCCACGTCAGTCACTATGGTAGGCACTTCAAAATTGTTCGACACCGCATTTATGCCGCTCTGGGTGGCGCTGCGGTAGGGCAGCACGGTGACGTCAGCCGCAGAAAAGAACTTCTTGACTTCGGAATCCCGTATGTAGTCGGGGAATACGTGTACGGACGAGGGCCTCGGCCCGGAATCAATCAGCCTGCGGTATTTGTCGAAAGACCCGTAGGGCTCGCCGGCAATGATGAGACTGTAGCTGTCATCGAGGGTATTGAAGGCTTCTATGAGTATGTCCAGACCCTTGTACTCGCGTATCAGTCCGAAAAACAGTATGTTCTTCTTTCCAGGCTCGAGACCTATCAGTTTCTCGGCTTCGTCCCTGGGGATGCGTTTCCCGAAATGCGACGAGACCGGGTGATGAAGCACGCAGTAACTGGCCTCGGGTTTCAATGCGAGGAGCTCGGATGCCACCTCCTCACACAGTGTCACGCTGCCGTCCACCGAATTGAGGAAATACCTTGTGAGCGGCTTGTCGAAAAAGTGCGGCTCGTGGGGTATGACATTGTCAATGAGGGCCATGACCCGGCATCCCGGCTTCATACGCCTCGCAACCCAACCCAAGGACGGTGCGAAGAACGACATCCAGTAGCGTACAATCAGCAGGTCCGGATCCCAGCGCCTGATTCGTGACGCCGCTCCGGACCAGTTGAACGGATTAACCGTATCCAGGACGGGCTCGGACTCCACCGGAACGGCTTCGTCGTTCTCCGTCACATACTGCGTCTTTCCCGGGAAAAGGAAGGACGGATATTGTCTTTTGAAGTTGAAAGCGCGTACTTCATGCGTCCTGCCCAGTTCCCCAATCATGTTTGCGTTGAACTGGGAGATTCCTCCCCTGAAGGGATAGAAGCAGGACAGTACGGCTATTTTCAAGATTTACCTCTTTTCTGAAGCTTTAGACTTCACGTAGGATGCGTTGAGTCCCTCGAGGAAGTCGTCGGTAATATCGAGGGCAGAGTCGGCAGTCACGAGGGGCAGGGGAAGAATGTCGCCCTGGGTGGCGAGCACCATCGCATATTGCTTTTCGGCATTGTACTCAATCATGTAGGTATTGATGGCGTCGGCTATCTGGTTCATCATGACGTTCTGCTCCTCAAGAATTTCCTGCTGCTTCTGGGCGGCGTAGGTCTGGAACTCGTTCTGCTGCTGCGAGAGTCTCTGGCTCTGGACTTCGGCGGTGCTCTGGGTCATCAGGCCCTTGTTGATTTTGTCCTGAAAATCCCTGATATCCTTGTCGAGCTGGGTTCCCCTGCGGTTTACCTCCTGGTTAATGCTGTTGACCTTGGACTCCACTACGCTACGCAGGTCATTGGCCATGTCGAACTCCAGGAGAACTCTGTCCAGATTGAAATAGACTATTGTGCTGTAGCCGGTATCTACAGTCGTTCCGGCCTCCGTTTCTGCAGCAGCTGAAGTTGAAGCTCCGGCGCTGAACACTTTTACAGCGAGGGCGATAGTACACAAGAGAGAGACTGCGCTCAGGACGATAGGTAAATTTTTCATTTGTATAATTCCGTTATTTAATGTGCTCCACCGTGCGCTTGTACGCACAAAGTACAAAAGTAGTTAAAAATTCTGAATGTCGAGGATGGCGGCGAGGTATTTCTCTATGGTCGTGCCGAGGCCCATGTACAGGGCATCGCATACCAGGGCGTGGCCTATGCTTACCTCATCGGTCCAGGGTATGGTTCTGATGAAATAGGAAAGGTTTTCGAGCGAGAGGTCATGTCCGGCGTTCAGTCCGAGTCCGAGCTCTCTCACCGCCAGTGCGGTCTCAAGGTAGGGTGCTATGGCCTTTTCCCTGTCCTGGGCGTAGCCCTCGGCGTAGGCTGCCGTGTAGAGTTCCACCCTGTCGGCCCCGCACCTGGCCGCTCCTTCGGCCATACGCGGCTCGGGGTCAATGAAAATGGATGTACGTATGCCCCTCGACCTGAATGCCGCGCAGGTCCTGGTCAGGAACTCCCTGTTGGCCACAGTGTCCCAGCCGGCGTTGGAGGTGAGGGCATCCGGCGCATCGGGTACCAGCGTGACCTGGTCAGGGACGACCTCGCATACGAGGGCGGTGAAGCTGCCGGTGGGATTGCCTTCGATATTGAATTCAGTCGAGAGCGCAGGTCTGAGCGTGCGTACATCGGAATATCTGATGTGTCTCTCGTCGGGTCGGGGGTGGACGGTTATGCCTTCGGCCCCGAATTTCTCGCAATCAAGTGCGGCCTTGAGCACGTCGGGAAGACTGCCGCCTCTGGCATTGCGCAGAAGGGCGATTTTATTGATGTTGACACTGAGTCTTGTCATACTCTTGAGTTGTTTTGAGGAACAAAATTAAGGATTTCTTTTTCGCAAACAAAGGCCAGGAAGCTTTGGCCTCCGGCCGCGGATGAATATTCTAAATTTATGTATTAAATTTGGGGCTTGAATTGTGTTTCCATATTCTCTGAATGAAATTCGCTTACTATATAAAAAAGGAAGGTCTGGGCAGCGATTCCAGGGCATTGGACCTGCTTTCGCGTCTTGAGGCCGTGGGGACCGCTGTCTATCCCGTGGATTCTCATGAGGAAGTGCAGCCCGGGACCGACGGTCTGTTGAGCCTGGGGGGCGACGGAACCTTCCTTTCCGGGTCAAAGATAGCCGTGGAAGCGGATATTCCCATTCTCGGCGTGAACTTCGGCCGTCTTGGATTCCTTTCAGAGATGCAGCCCGAGGACCTGCCGGAGGCCGTCAGGAGAGGCTCCTTTTTCGTTGAGGAGAGGGAATTGCTTCAGGTCGATGTCAGTCCGTTGCCCGGAGGCAGCGAACCCTGGCATTACGCCCTCAATGAAATCAGCGTCTCGCGCATCGGTCCCTCGATGTTGGGCATAGACGTGAGCCTGGACGGTTCGGCCCTGCCCACCTACTGGGCTGACGGCCTGCTCGTCGCCACCAGTTCCGGCTCCACGGCATATTCGCTGAGTGTGGGCGGCCCTATCTGTATGCCGGACTCGAAGGTTTTCATAGTGGCTCCCATATCGCCCCACAACCTGAACGTGCGCCCTCTCGTGGTGCCTGTGGATACCCGCATAGAAATATCCCTGCGCTCAAGGGAAAACTGGGCGACATTCTCCATGGACAACTGCAGTTGCAGCATACCCGCGGATACAGTCATAAGCGTCGGCGCGGCTCCCGTGAAACTCAAGAGGCTCTGCGCCGGCAAGTCGAATTTCATCAACGCATTGCGTACCAGCCTCCTTTGGGGGGAAGACCTGCGCAATGGAAACGAAGCGGCCCGATATACAGAAATCAACAATGGATAAACTGGCAAGATTGCCCCGGCACGTGTCCTTTATAATGGACGGAAACGGACGCTGGGCCAAACAACGTGGCAAGGAGAGAATCTACGGACACTACGAGGGAGTGGCGAGCGTACGCGCTGTCATGGAGGCCTCGGTAGAATGGGGTATAGAGTACGTCTCCTTTTTCGCATTTTCGGAAGAGAACTGGGACAGGCCCTCCGACGAGGTGAGCGGGCTCATGGAGCTCATGGCCACCATGATGGAGCGCGAACTGCCCACCTTCATGGACAACGACATACGCTTTGTGGTCCTCGGGAACATGGACAGGCTCAATCCCGCGTTGAGGGCCTCCGTGGACTCGATAATGGCGCAGACAGCGGCAAACAGGCGCATGACAATGATACTTTTCCTGAGTTACAGCGGCAAATGGGACATATATCAGGCGGCCCTGAAGATGGCACACGATTTGATTGCTCAAGCCGGGCTCAAAAAGGAGCAGGAAGATTTTTCCTCCTATTTGGTCACTGCAGGTATCCCGGACCCTGATTTGCTGGTCCGTACTTCGGGCGAAAAGCGGATTAGCAATTATATGTTGTGGCAGACCGCCTATACGGAGTTTGTCTTTACGGACACTCTGTGGCCGGATTTCCGCAGGGAGCAGTACCGCGCGGCTCTCGAGGAGTATGCTTCCAGGGACAGGCGATTCGGAAAAGTCAAATAATTAAGTAAATTTGCAAACATTTATCTTATCACAATGAAGATCGTTCGGTTAGTTTCCGCCTTGGCGCTTGTTCTGGTGCCTCTTGTGTTGTCAGCCCAGGAAGGGGGAGTCGAAGTGGATTATTCTCGTCCGACCAAATACAAGATTGGTGGCGTCAGTGTCGAGGGAAATACCTTTTATTCTGACCAGCAGATTATTTCGCTTACAGGATTGCAGACGGGAATGGAGGTGACGGTGCCCGGAGAGGAACTCTCCAACGTGGTCGAGCGTTTGTGGCTGCAGAGGTATTTCGAGGATGTGTCCCTCACCATAGACAGTCTCAACGTGACCAGGGATTCCGCCTGGCTCTGCATACGTATCAAGGAGCGCCCCAGGGTGTCGAGGTGGTCTTTCTCGGGAGTTACCTCTTCGGAACGCAAGGACATCCAGGAAAGGGTGAATCTGAGGCCGGGACGCGAGTTTTCCGAGTATGTGGAGAAGACCACGGCCGACATCATCAAGCGCTACTACGCCGAAAAGGGTTTCCTGCTTTGCGAGGTGACTGCCGAGACGATTAAGGACACCATTATCCGCAACGCCATCAGGGTGAACTTCGCGGTGAACAAGGGTGAGAAAATCAAGATAAAGACCATCAACTTCATAGGCAACGAGAACGTCAAGGAGTTCAAGCTTGCCCGCTCGATGAAGAAGACCAAGTCCAACAAATTCTACAACTTCTTCAGCAGCAAGAAATTCAACGCGGAAGAATATATCAACGACAAGAAGAACGCCATCAGTGCGTTCAACGAAGCCGGCTTCCGCGATGCGAGATTGGTCCGCGACTCAATCTATTACGTGGAATCCAACAGGCTGGGCATAGACCTCGTCTTCGAGGAAGGTGACCGCTATTACTTCGGCGACATAACCTGGACCGGCAACTCCGTCTATTCTTCCGACATTCTGAACGAGGTGCTCGCCATCTCCAAAGGCGACATCTATGACGTGGTGACCATGCAGCAGAGGCTTTACGGCGGCGGAAGCCAGACCGATTATGACATCAGCAAACTCTACCGTGACAACGGTTATCTCTTCTTCAACGTCACTCCCGTAGAGACCAATATCCAGAACGATTCCGTGGATGTGGAACTGCGTATTTCGGAAGGCAAGCAGGCCACACTGAACAATATCATAATCAACGGCAACGACCTCACGAGCGAGAGGGTGGTGCGCCGTCAGATTTTCACCCGTCCGGGCTACCTTTTCCGTCAGACCGATTTCGAGCGTTCCATAAGGGAAATCGCTTCTTTGGGTCTCTTCGATGCGGAGTCCATAGTCGAGTCCGGCACCGGATATTCGATTATTCCCAACCAGCTTGACAATACCGTGGACATAATCTACAACGTCACCGAGAAGCCCTCGTCCCAGCTCGAAGTTTCCGGAGGTTGGGGAGGATATACCTTCGTGGCCACGGTCGGTGTAAGTTTCAATAACTTCTCGTCCAGACGTATGTTCGAAAAGGGCTCATGGAGGCCGGTGCCTCTCGGAGACGCACAGTCGCTGGCTATACGCTTCCAGACCAACGGAACCTACTATACGGCATTGTCCGCAAGTTTCTCCGAGCCCTGGCTCTTTGGCAAGAAACCCACCTCTCTCAATCTGGGAGCCTATTATACCAGGCAGACGAACTCCTATCTCGCGTTCAACCTGCTGAGGAACGACAGGCAGATGGAGGTGTTCGGATTCTCCGGGTCCATAGGTACACGTCTCAAGTGGCCCGACAACTACTTCATACTCTATAACGGACTCAGCTGGCAGACCTACAAGCTGACTAACTGGTACTCCGGATACTTCATCTTCGACGACGGTATAGCCCACAATATCAGTTATTCGCTGAATCTCGTGCGTAATTCCTCCGACCAGCAGATTTATCCCCGTTCGGGTTCGGAGTTCTCCTTCATGCTCCAGCTCACCCCGCCTTTCTCTCTCTTGAGGAAGTATGACTACGATTCCGACGGCAACAAGGTGTCCGTGGACAGTTACAAGGATGTCAATTACGACAACTGGACGGCGCAGAACAGGTACAAGTGGATAGAGTACCACAAGTGGAAGTTCTCTGCGGCTACCTACACAAGGCTCATCGGAGACCTCGTGCTTATGGCACGCGCCCAGTTCGGATACCTGGGCTACTACAACAGGAATTGGGGCTACTCTCCTTTTGAAGGCTTCCTTGTGGGTGGTGACGGTATGTCCGGCTACAGCACCTACGGTACCGAGGTGATTTCCCTGCGAGGCTATGAGAATTACTCCCTTACGCCTTATGTGGCTTCGAGCTACAACACCACCGGATATGCGTATGCGGGCAATGTCTACGACAAGTTCACGGTGGAATTCCGCTATCCCGTAATCATGCAGCCGTCATCCACGATTTACATGCTTGCCTTCCTTGAGGGCGGTAACTGCTGGGCTGATATCAGGGAGTTCAATCCTTTCCAGATTAAGCGCAGCGCCGGAATAGGTGTGCGCATCTATCTGCCGATGATCGGTCTTCTGGGAGTTGACTGGGGCTACGGATTCGACAATTCCGATACGAGCAGCAGGAGTCAGTTCCACTTCGTAATCGGTCAGCAGTTTTAATACATAATTGACGGTTTTTTGCAAGAACTTGTTATATTTACGCGCCGAATAAAGATTACGTGCTTTAATATGATTGATATGAACAAATTTATTCTGACTGCCGCTATGGCATTAGTTGGGGTTGTGGCTTTTGCCCAGCCGAAATTCGCCCATGTGAATTATGCCGAGCTGGTTCAGCTCTGCCCTGAAGCTGATGCTGCACGTGCCACCATAACAGCGTCCAGCAACGAGGCTCAGGAAACCTATCAGGCTATGATAGACGAGTTCAACACCAAGTATGAGGAGTATCAGAGCAAGGCTTCCACCTGGACCAACACGATACGCCAGACCAAGGAGCAGGAACTCACCGATATCCAGCAGAGAATCCAGCAGTTCGGCCAGTCCGTGGATGCGGAACTCCAGCAGCAGCAACAGCTGCTTATGACGCCCATCTATGAAAAGGCTATCAATGTAGTCAGCGAGCTCGCAAAGGCAGGCGGGTACATCTACGTTTTCGATGTGAACAGCCTCCTTTATTATGACGCGACTCAGAGTGTGGATCTCACACCTTCCGCCCGTGTGCAGATGGATATTCCTGAGGGACGTACCCTCGAGACTCTGCAGCAGGAGCTCAGGCAGGCACAGTCTGCCCAGTAGTAGGCCGGCATTTCAAATACAGTATGCAACATAAAATCATTGACGCCAAGGATGTCGTGATTAGGTTTGCAGGGGATTCGGGAGATGGTATGCAGTTGACCGGGTCTCTCTTTGCAGATGCGTCGGCAGCCTTTGGCAACGCCTTGTCCACATTTCCGGATTATCCGGCCGAGATTCGCGCCCCTCACGGTACCGTGTCGGGCGTGTCCGGTTTTCAGGTACACATAGCTTCCCAGGACGTCTCCACTCCCGGTGACTATTGTGACCTCCTGATCGCGATGAATCCGGCGGCACTAAAAGCCAATGCCAAATGGTGTAAACGCCATGCCATGATTCTCTATGACGCGGACGCCTTCGATGCAGCCGGAATAGCCAAGGCCGGTTTCACGACGGACGACCCGATTACGGAACTCGGGATAGACGACAGGACAATTATTGCGGCGCCTATCACCACTCTCACACTCGAAAGCCTCAAAGACAGCGGTCTCGACAGGAAAACCATGCTCAGGTGCAAGAACATGTTCACCCTCGGCGTGGCTTTTTTCATCTTTAACCGCAAGCTCGACTATGTGTACAACTACATTGAGAGACATTTCGAGAAAAAGCATCCTGAGTACATTGCCCCGAACAAGAAGGTTCTGCGGGACGGGTTCAACTATGCGGCCAACATACAGCTCATAGCCAACACCTATACGGTGGAACCCGCCAAATGTATGAAGAAGGGCACTTACCGCAACATTAACGGTAATCAGGCGACGGCATGGGGCTTCCTTGCCGCTGCCGAGAAAGCCGGTCTCTCGCTTTTCTGCGGCTCCTATCCCATCACTCCCGCCACAGGCATACTCGAGGAACTCGCGCTCCACAAGAGTCTGGGTGCCAAGACCCTCCAGGCCGAGGACGAGATTTCGGGAATATGCACGGCTATAGGTGCGGCATTTGCCGGCAACCTGGCCGTAACGACTACCTCGGGTCCGGGACTCTCGCTGAAGACCGAGGCCATGGGTCTCGCGGTAATGGCCGAACTGCCTCTCGTGGTGGTGGATGTCCAGCGTGCCGGCCCTTCTACCGGACTGCCGACCAAGACGGAACAGAGCGACCTCAACCAGGCCCTGTACGGACGCAACGGCGAATGCCCCATGGCGGTGGTAGCCGCCCATTCTCCGGCCCATTGCTTTGACGCCGCGTACACGGCTGCCAAGATAGCGCTTGAACACATGACTCCTGTAATCCTGCTCTCGGAAGGCTTCATCGCCAACGGTTCCGAGCCCTGGAGGATTCCATGGATGAAGGACTATCCGGAGATCAAGCCGCCTTTCGTCCACGGAGTGCTGGCTCCCGGAGAGAAGTTCCATCCTTTCAAGCGTGACCCTGAGACCCTCGTGCGCCGCTGGGCCCTGCCCGGACAGAAAGGCTTCGAGCACAGGGTGGGAGGTCTGGAAAAGACCCATGAGGGAGTACTCTCGAACGACCCTGCCAATCACGAAACCATGGTAAGGGAGAGGGCGGAAAAGGTGGCGAGGATAGCGAAGGACATACCCGAACTCAAGGTCCGCGGTCCGGAATCCGGAAAATTGCTCGTGGTGGGCTGGGGCGGCACCTACGGACATCTTACCGCTGCCGTCAATGAGATAGGCAATGATGTGTCATACGCCCATTTCGACTTCATCAATCCTCTGCCCTCAAATACGGGCAAGGTGCTCGCCTCCTTTGGGAAGATTCTGGTCTGCGAGCTTAACAGCGGCCACTTCGCTGACTATCTCCGCTCTCAGTTCCCTCATTGTGAGATGGTGAAATACAATAAGATACAGGCCCAGCCCTTCCTTGTGAGCGAGCTGGTCGAGGCAATACGGAAGGAGATGTAATATGGCAACACTTACATTCAAGGATTTCAAGAGCGACCAGGAAGTCCGCTGGTGTCCGGGCTGTGGCGACAGAGCAATACTCGCGGCACTGCAGAGGGCCCTTCCCAAGGTCAGTCAGGCGCTGAATTATGACAAGGAACGCTATGTGGTGGTTTCCGGCATAGGCTGTTCGTCGCGTCTGCCCTATTATATGAACACCTATGGTTTCCACAGTATCCACGGACGTGCCACGGCGATTGCCACGGGAATCAAGGTGGCCAACCCCTGGCTTACCGTATGGGAGGCTTCCGGAGACGGAGACGCCCTGGCCATAGGCGGCAATCACTTCATACACGCCATAAGGCGCAACATCGACATCAATATCCTGCTGTTCAACAACGAGATTTACGGTCTGACCAAGGGGCAGTACTCGCCGACCTCGAAGTTCGGGGCAATCACCAAGACCTCGCCCTTCGGCACGGTGGAGCATCCTTTCAATCCGGGCTCTCTCGTGCTCGGAGCCAAGGGTACTTTCTTCGCCCGCTCGCTGGACGCGGAAATGGCGTTGAACGAGGAGATTATGACCGCTGCGGCGCTTCACGACGGCTGCTCCGTGATTGAGATGCTCACGAACTGCATCATCTTCAATGACGGTGCATACAGGGGGCTGACTGACCCCGCAGTGAAGGCTGACCACACCATAATACTCCGTCAGGGCGAAAGGATGATTTTCGGGCGCAATCGCGACCGCGGACTCATCTACGACGGAAAGAAGATGCGTGCCGTACACATAGGTGAAGGCGGATTCACTGAGGAGGATATTCTCGTGCATGACGCCCATTCCGACAACATAGGCCTGCACATGGCCCTTGCCGACATGAAACTGCCCGACTACCCCGTGGCTCTCGGCGTCATCCGGGATGTCAGGGACATAACCTACGACGACGGGGTGAGGGACCAGCTCAAGGAGGTCATGTCCAAGTCGCAGATTCATAGCGTGGATGACCTGCTCCGCAGCGGCACGACATGGGAGGTCGAATAACTGAAACACCACATTACTCTTACTACATAACATGAAAACACAAGACTTAATGGCCCGTCTCCAGGCAAAGTATCCGGGTGAGAGCGAGTATCTCGAAGCGGTACAGGAGGTTCTGGAATCAATCGAAGAGGTTTACAACCAGCATCCCGAGTTCGAAAAGGCGAAAATCGTGGAGCGTATGGTTGAGCCCGACCGTGTCTTCACTTTCCGTGTCACCTGGGTGGATGACAGGGGAGAGGTGCAGACCAACACCGGCTACAGAGTTCAGTTCAACAGTGCGATAGGACCTTACAAAGGCGGACTGCGATTCCACAAGGCAGTGTCCGTGTCCATGCTGAAGTTCCTCGGCTTTGAGCAGACTTTCAAGAACGCCCTCACGACCCTGCCCATGGGCGGAGCGAAGGGAGGTTCGGATTTCGACCCTTCGGGCAAATCGAATGAGGAAATCATGCGTTTCTGCCAGGCATTCATGCTTGAGCTCTGGAACTGCATAGGTCCCGACCAGGATATTCCTGCCGGTGACGTGGGAGTCGGCAGCCGCGAGGTAGGTTATCTCTATGGTATGTACACCAAGCTCGCACGCCAGTACAACACCGGAGTGATCACAGGTAAGGGCCTCAACTGGGGCGGTTCTATCCTGCGTCCCGAGGCTACGGGCTACGGTGCGCTGTACTTCATCGAGAATATGCTCGAGAAGGCCGGCCGCAAACTTGAGGGCAGCACCATAGCGGTCTCAGGTTTCGGAAACGTGGCCTGGGGAGCCTGCAAGAAGGCGAAGCAGCTCGGAGCCAAGGTAGTGGCCATCTCCGGTCCTGACGGAGTCTGCGAAATTCCCGACGGAATAACCGACGAGATGATTGACTATATGCTCGTCATGCGTGCGGCGAACCACAACAGGGTGGAGTTCATGGCTACCCAATTCCCCGACAAGGCAAAGTTCACTGCCGGCAAGAAGGCCTGGAGCGTCAAGTGTGACATAGCCCTGCCTTCCGCCTTCCAGAACGAGCTTAACGAGGAGGACGCGAAGGAACTCGTTGCCAACGGCACGTGGTGTTGCTGTGAGGCCTCCAACATGGGTTGCGAGCCCGATGCGGTACACTATTTCCAGAGCAACGGAGTGCTGTTCGGTCCCGGAAAGGCCGTGAATGCCGGTGGAGTGGCTACCTCCGGTCTTGAGATGACCCAGAATGCTTCCCATATCAGCTGGGGAGAGAAGGAGGTCGACGACAGGCTGCACTTCATCATGAAATCTATTCACGAGTCCTGCGTGAAGTACGGTACCCAGCCGGACGGCAGCGTGGATTATGTGAAAGGTGCGAACATCGCCGGTTTCATGAAGGTCGCCAACGCCATGCTTGAGCAGGGCGCGCTGTAAGTCGTAGAATCACAATACTTAAGGGGAGGGGTGGCCAAAAGCGACTTTTGACCACCCCTCTCTCCTGTTCGATTGTCCGCGCCCATGTCCGAACTTGTAGCGGGCGTGGAAGCGGATGCACAGGCCTCGCTTTATTCTATACCCTGTAATTTGAGCAGGGCTTCAGGCTCGGGGTCATGACCGCGGAAGTTGCGGTAGAGTTCGGATTCAGGCTTTAAGCGTCCCTTGGAGAGTATGTTGGTCCTGAATGAAGTCGCCGTAGCCGTGTCGAAGATTCCATTCTCCTTGAAGAGCGACCAGGAATCGGCTGCCAGGACTTCCGACCATTTGTAGGAATAGTAGCCTGCGGCATATCCTCCCGAGAAGATATGCGATAATGAGGTCGAAATGCAGGTGCCTTCCGCTTCGGGCAGGGTCCGGGTATGCTCGATGGCCTTCTTTTCCACCTCGATTACGCTGGCCTCGACGGGCGTGCTGACGTTGTGCCAGGCCATGTCGATGAGACCGAACTGCAGCTGGCGCACCTGGGCGTAGGCCGCATTATAGTTCTTGGATTGGGATATTTTCTCGATGAGATCGTCGGGAATTTCCTCTCCGGTCTGGTAATGGCGGGCGAAAGGCTTGAGGTATTCGGGTTCATACGCCCAGTTCTCCATTATCTGCGAGGGCAGTTCCACGAAGTCGCGGGCCACGTTGGTGCCGGTCAGGGAAGGGTAGCGGCCCTCTGCCATGATGCCGTGAAGGGCGTGGCCGAACTCGTGCAGGAAGGTCGTGAGCTCGTAATGGGTGAGCAGGGCCGGCGCATCGCCTGTGGGCTTGCTGAAGTTGGTCACTATGCTGATGAAAGGCCTGTGTTCCACTCCGTTCCTGATGCTCTGTCCACGGAATTCCGTCATCCACGCACCGCCTCTCTTGCTTGCGCGGGGGAAGAAGTCGGCATAGAACAGGGCGAGGTGGGTTCCGTCGGCATCGCATACATCGTACACTCTGACGTCTTCATGGTAGACGGGGAGGTCGGGGCGGGGCGTGAAGCTTAGCCCGTAAAGTTTTGTGGCAAGGCCGAATACGGCGTTTATGCAACTGTCGAGCTGGAAGTAGGGCTTGAGCATCTCATCGCTGAGGTCAAAGATGGAAGCCCTGTATTTCTCTGACCAGTAAGAGAAGTCCCAGGGCAGGAGTTCGCTTTCGCCGTAACCGTTCTTGCACGCATATTCATATATGGCCGCCACTTCGGCCCGGGCGGCCGGCAGAGACGGTCCGAGCAGTTTCGCGAGCAGTCCGTTCACATTTTCCACTGTGCCCGCCATTCTGGATTCCACCGCGTACTCGGCATAGGTGTCATAGCCGAGGAGCTTGGCGATTTTGAGCCTGATTCCGGCCATCTGGAGGCAGATTTCGGAATTGTCGTATTCTCCGCCGAATGCCTTGGAGTTGTAGGCCATGTAGATGGTCTTCTTGAGGTCGGAGCGGGCGCTGAACTGCATGAAAGCCGAGTAGCTCGGGTAGGAGAGGTCGAAGGTCCAGCCTTCCTGTCCGTTTTCCCGGGCGGTGGCGGCTCCCATATCGCGCACATATTGGGGCAGCCCTTCGAGTTCGGCCTCGTCGGTGAGGTTGAGTTTGAAGGCATTGGTGGCCGCAAGCACGTTGTTGCCGAACTTGAGGCTGAGCAGCGAGAATTCCTCATTGTACTTGCTGTAGCTCTCCTTGTCTTCGGGGGAGAGGTTGGCTCCGTTGAGGATGAAGGACTTCCAGGTCTCCTCGAGCAGCCTCATGCTGTCGGGTTCGAGTTCGAGGCTCTCCCGGGATGACCATACGGCCTTGACTCTTTCGAAGAGGCCTTCGTTGAGCACTACGTACATGGAGTATTCGGTCATTATGGGGGACAGCTCCTCGGCCACGGCCTGCATCTCGGGGTTGGACTCGGCCTCGAGCAGGTTGTAGAATATCGCCGCGACCCGGTTGATTTTCTCGCCGGAGTATTCGAGGGCCTCGATTGTGTTTTCGAAAGTCGGGGCTTCGGGATTGGCCGTTATCGCTTCAATCTCGGCCTTGGCCTCGGCTATGGCTTCCTTGAAGGCAGGCAGGTAATGTTCAGTCTTGATTTTGTCGAATTGCGGTGCCCCGTAAGGAAGGGGCGATTCGCTGAGCAGAGGATTTTCCATTTTGCACGAAACTGTCAAAGTCATTGCGGCACAAAGCGCTGCCGCTGCGACATGTAATGTTTTTTTCATATTGTTTTCAGTTTAATTGCTTGCTTGTGATTCCGGAATGAGCTCTTTCCCCGTATCTTGTTTTCTTTGCCGGTACGCAAATTCCCAAAGCCCGGCCGGTGCCGCTTCCGCCGATGACGAAATTAGTGATTTTCTACCGATTTATTGTGATTTATCGTAACAGTTCCGTATCAGAAACCGTAAAAATTCTTTTAAAAACTTATTTTTATCAAAAGTTTGTTTAACTTTGGCGGCGCTACTATAATTAAACCCACAGATGTCACACAGTACATTTTCTGTCAAATATTGTGTAATGCTGCCCATAGTGTTGCTCATCACAATATTTCTTTGGGTCGTTCCGACCGAGTTCTTCGGTATCAGCGAACTGACCGCTGTTCAGCAAAGGATGATAGCAATTTTCGCTTTTGCCGCCCTCATGTGGATATGTGAGATTATCCCCAACTGGACCACCTCCCTTCTGGTAATAGTGATTATGCTGCTCACCGTCTCGACGGGAGGCTTGAGCGTATTCTCTACGCCGGAAGGCCAGCAGCTTGTCGACTACAAGATGATTTTGGCCTCGTTTGCAGACCCTGTAATCATGCTTTTCCTCGGAGGTTTCGTCCTGGCGATTGTAGCTTCGAAGTACGGAATGGATGCGATGATGGCAAAGGCCGTTCTCGGACTTTTCGGAAAGAAGCCCAAGTTCGTCCTCCTCGGAGTCCTCGTTGTTATCGCCCTGTTCTCCATGTTCATGAGCAATACCGCTACGGCGGCGATGATGCTGGCATTCCTTGCTCCCGTGCTCAAGGCTCTCCCTGCCGATGAGACCGGAAAAGTGGGACTTGCACTCTCCATCCCCGTTGCTGCAAACCTCGGCGGCATGGGAACTCCCATAGGAACCCCGCCCAACGCCATTGCCCTCGGTGCCCTTCAAAGCGCAGGCTACAGCATCAGTTTCGGTGAGTGGATGTCCCGCATGGTGCCCTATGTGCTGGTGATGATACTTTTCGCCTGGCTGCTTTTCCAGCTGTTCTTCCCTTTCAAGGCCAAGCAGTTGGAACTCACGATACCCGTCAAGGAAGTGAAGTGGACCTGGAGGACCTACGTAGCCTGGATTACCTTCTTCCTCACCATTCTTCTCTGGGTGACAGAGGCCGTGACCGGCATCAATTCAAATATAGTCGCACTCATACCCCTCGCCGTCTACACCTGTACCGGAGTTTTCGGCAAGGAAGACATAAAGGAAATCAACTGGACCGTACTCTGGCTGGTAGCCGGTGGATTCGCACTTGGAACCGGCTTGAAGATGACAGGACTTGCCGAGGTGCTCATCCACACCATACCTCTGAGCACGATGGACGTGGTTATCATGATAGTCGTTGCCGGTCTGGTATGCTACGCGCTTTCGAATTTCATCAGCAATTCCGCTACAGCCGCGTTGCTGATTCCCATACTCATAGTGGTAGGTACGGCAATGTCAGACCCTTCCGCTGCCAACCATGACAGGTTCATGGGCCTGGGCGGCATGTACACGCTGATACCTTTCACGGCCATGTGTGCTTCGCTTGCAATGACGCTGCCCATTTCCACACCTCCCAACGCCCTCGCCTCATCCACGGGTCTTGTCAGGACCAGGGACATGGCCATGATCGGGCTGATTATAGGTGTGGTCGGCTTCGCGCTTGCATACCTGCTGCTTAGCGTTGTGTTCCCCTTCCAGAAGGTGGCATAACTTTCGCAGCGTTTTTGTGTTCCCGTCCGGTGAAAAATCCGGACGGGCTCCTTTGAGAAGACTGTTCGAGCGAGAGAAAACCAAGCCAGTTCGGTAGAACGAATGAGTTCATTGACAATATTGTAGTCAGGTTCAGCAAGCTGTCTTTCCCACAGTTGTATAAGCGTGAATGCAACTGTTTGCTCCACCTTTCCGTCAGGCGGTCCCTTATCCGTTCCAAACTGTACGGCAGTCTTTTTTTGCAGCCGGCTGTCATCGCAGGGAGGGCCGGGGTAGTGGCTTCCGACTTGCCATGCGGACTTCCGGCCGGAAACTACGGCGGACCATAGGGAAAATGTTCATCTTGCAATCTGTTCCGATAGAGTACCTGAGTCTTCTTGTTATGCGGCTGAAAGTAAGAGCATTTTAGAAAACTTATCAGGGTTCTCTTTGTCCGGGCATACGACCCTGCGCTTCATGTTGGGAAACCCCTCCGTTTCCGGCCTGCTGCCAATGGAAGATAGCGTCCTTTGCACACGCCGATGTCAGTTTGAGGGTGTGTTGTCTGTCCCCCATGACGTTTTGATGTCCTTTTCCCCGTTGACAAAGTATATTCCGATGCTCTCAGGTTCTCGATACGCTTCAGGCCGTTGCGGACTCTGTCGGATATGTGGAACGGGTTCTCCCATGGAATAACAGGCGCCGCTTTCGTGTCCGAAGGGGACTTTTCATGACTTCAGCTTTTTTCATGCTTCCTCAAAAGCTTTTCCGACTTTAGCTTTCACGGGACCAGTCAAAGCCTTGCGTCATAAAAATCTGAAAGCCGCGCAATAATTGTTTCTTTTATGCGTCTGCCGGGCCGTAACAAGGCCCGGCTGCGCGTAATGGAATGCAGACCCGAAAGGACCGTACGACTACTCTGCCGGACGATATTCAATACATGTTTTATTTAATCATTGCGCTATCATGAAATTCAGAAAATTGATTCTGACTGCGCCGTTGCTGTTGTTCTCGGTTTCCGCCCTGTGCGCAAACGAAGAAGAAACGGCCGGCAAGGTCCAGCTTTACGGTTTCATACGTACTTATTTCGCCTACGACTCCCGCGAGAGTCTCTCGAGTACAGAAGACCTGTTCTATTACCTGCCCTATGACCAGGACCTCACGTCTGACGGCACCGACCTCAACGCTGTAAGTTCCTTCCGTTTTGCATCCCTTACCTCACGTCTCGGAGTGGACGTCACGGGCTATCAGTTCGGTTCATGGAAGATGGGTGCCAAGATTGAGGCCGACTTCTATTCGGGAGTGTCCGGAGTGACAGGTACGGCCCAGTTGCGTCTGCGTCAGGCATATTCCACTTTCGCATACAAAAGGCTCGGATTCAAGATAGGCCAGGCCTGGCATCCCATGGCAGCCGACCAGCCCGACGTGATTTCACTGAACGGCGGCGCCCCCTTCAACGCCTTCAGCCGTACTCCTCTCGTGTCAGTGGACTACGATTTGGGTGCGGGCTTTTCAGTAAGCGCTTCGGCTATCTGGCAGATGCAGTACACTTCTGCCGGTCCTGACGGACAATCGGCTGATTATATCAAGTATGCCAAGACCCCCGAGATTTATCTCGGAGTGAACTACAGCAGTAACGGATTCCTCGGAAGGATAGGTGCAGACCTGCTTTCTATCAAGCCCCGTCACATTGATAACGACGGCAATGCCCTCTCCGACCGTATCACCACCTTCAGCCCCTATCTCTACCTGCAGTACAGCTACAAGGACTTCTCCGTTAAGGCCAAGACCATCTACGCCCAGGCAGGCGAACACATGAATCTCAACGGAGGTTACGGTGTCACCTCGTTCAATGACGACGGCAGCTGGAGCTACACTCCGACCAGGAACTCATCCTCATGGATCAGCCTCAAGTACGGACGCGCCCTCCAGGGAGTGCTCTTCGCGGGATATGCCAAGAACTTCGGTACGGCAGAGGAGATTATAAGCGAGGATTACCTGTACTTCAGCAGGAACAGCTACTCCAACATGAACAGCATGTGGAGGCTCACCCCTACCGTTGTCTACTATCTCGGCAAACTCAGCTTCGGTCTGGAATATGACATCACCGGAGTACAGTACGGCGAGTGGGGAAACGGTGACAACTACGGACTTGCAACCGAGAACCTCCACTGGGTAGTGAACCACAGGGTTCAGGCAATGGTGAGATTCACCTTCTAAACCCGTTCACGATAATTGTCAGATGAGGGTGTGACTCAAAGTCGCTTTTGAGTCACACCCTTTTCGTTTTTCCGAAACGGGCCGGCACTGTGTGAATATCCCGATTACTTGCTATATTTGCGAAGTATGTTTCTGCTTTTAATTTATTTATTAGGCGCTCTTACAGTGTCGTTTCTTTGTTCAGTCCTCGAAGGCGTGCTTCTTTCCACCCCAATTTCCTATATCACGATGCGCGAGGAGGAGGGCTACAAGCCTGCTATAAAACTCAAGAAATACAAACAGGACAACTCCAGACCCATCGCGGCGATACTCTCGCTGAACACCATAGCCCACACTATAGGTGCGGCCGGCGTGGGCAGCCAGTCCAATCTCGTATTCGGTCCGGAGTGGTTCGGTGTCACGAGTATAGCAACCACCATCCTCATTCTGGTGTTCTCCGAGATAATCCCCAAGACCATAGGCACGCATTACTACAAGTCCCTGACGGCTTTTACCGCCTACAGCATAAGCGTCATGGTCTTCATCCTCTATCCTTTGGTGGTGCTTGTCGAGCAGCTTTCCAAGCTGTTTACACCCAAGGGCAGCGTGGAGAACAGCGTATCGAGGGAGGAGGTCAGCGCCATGGCGAATGTGGCCGAGGAGGCCGGTGACCTTGACGAGGAAGAGAATGCCATTATCCAGAACCTCATTAACATGGACGAGGTGACTGCGAGGGACGCCATGACACCCAGGGTGGTCTCCGCCATTGCTCCCGAGTCCATGACCGTGAAAGCCTTCTATATGGACAAGCGCTTCCTTCACCACAGCCGCATCCCTCTCTACAGTGACGGCCAGTCCGAGTACATCACCGGTTATATTCTCCGTGTGGAGGCGCTTCAGCTGCTCGCCGAGGACAAGTTCGAGTGCACTCTCGGAAGTCTGAAGCGCAGTGTGGCCTCTTTCACCGAGGATACCAAATTGGACGAGATATGGAGCGAGATGCTCGAGAAGGATGAGCAGATTTCCGTGATAATAGACGAATACGGCAGTTTCCAGGGCATACTTACGCTCGAGGACGTAATAGAGACCCTCTTGGGAAGCGAAATCGTGGACGAGAGGGACACGGTGCGTAACATGCAGGAATTTGCGAAGGCCAAAAAGCCGGCTCCGGTCGTAATCGAGCCCAAGGAGTACAGGGAAGCCGGGGAATCGGAAGAGTCCGGGGATGAAAACGCCTCCGAATAAAAACGAGGGTGGGCCGGACGGGCTCACCCTCGTTGATTTCTTGTGCTGTCGGGATGATCTGACTCGAACAGACGACCCCCACGTCCCGAA
>CAZMTY010000017.1:0-36153 GCA_964569595.1 uncultured Muribaculaceae bacterium | reverse complement strand
CGGCCCATGGGCCTGCGTCTGAAAGTTTTGCGAGGGCTATGTGCTGGCTTGACGCATTTCCGGAGAAGATGCAGTCTATCCTCAGGGTGGATTTGGCTGAAGAACCAGTGCCTTCCACATTCCGTGAAAGCAATGCCGTGCCAGTCGCACAAAGGACAAGGAACAGCATGAATAATCGCTTTGTTATCTGTTTCATTCCGTAAATATAAGCAGAAGCCTATCCCGATGCAAGTCCTGCCTGAAACTGCCGGAGCCCAACAGAATTGCCGAGACGCAGCAAAATTGCCGGGACCCGACAGAAATTGAAAAGGAGAGACGGTTTGCAGGAAGCGCTTCACCCTCCTTTTGCAATCCGGTTGCGCTTCATAAAAGATAGTTTTGCTGTCGGGAAAAACGAATGAGTATGAACAGGACAGCATCAAAACTTTCAGATAAGGGCGCCTGCACCGTGTCAGGCACGAAGAACGGTGCAGGAAAGGACGGCAGCGAAATCCGCAGGAAGCGTTCCCACAGCGAAACATCTTGCCACTGCCACTGCCATTCTAATCATAATACTGAGGCCGGGGAAGACGGAGACAAGGAAGAACACGCTTCGGGCAAGGCCGGATGGATACGTGCAGCCCTGTCTTTCTGCCTGCTGGCCGCCGGTCTTGTCATGGACCACAGCGGGGCGGCATGGTTCTCATCCGACAATACCGATACAATAAGGTTGATTTGGTATCTCGTGGCCTTCCTCCCCGTCGGAATCCCGGTTGTCATCGAGGCTTTCGGCGCTTTCCGGGAAAAGGAATATTTCAGTGAATTCACACTTATGTCCGTGGCTTCGATCGGCGCCTTCCTGATAGGCGAGTTCCCGGAAGCGGTCGCGGTCATGTTATTCTACACCGTAGGTGAAACTCTGCAGGGCATGGCCGTGGACAGGGCCACGAGGAATATAAGCAGCCTGTTGGATGTCAGGCCCGAACGTGCGGAAGTGGTGACTGAAGACGGCATCGTCAGCCGTTCCCCCAAGGACGTCCTCGTGGGCGAAACTGTAGAAGTAAGGCCCGGCGACAGGGTGCCGTTGGACGGAACTCTGCTCAGCCGCCCTGCCATGTTCGATACCTCGGCACTTACGGGCGAAAGCGTGCCCCGGGAAATTGTCCCGGGCGGAGAGGTTCTCGCAGGGATGATTGCCTCGGGGCAGCCCGTCAGAATCAGGGTCACCCGTCCGTACGACAACAGCGAACTGGCACGCATACTTTCCCTGGTGCGCGACGCATCCTCCCGCAAGGCTCCTGCGGAACTGTTTATCCGTCGTTTCGCAAGGATTTATACCCCGGTGGTCATGGTGATTGCAGTGCTCATCGTGGCGATTCCGGCCCTTGCAGGACTGTTCTCGCAGAGTTTTACGTATAACTTCTCCGACTGGCTCTACCGCGGACTGGTGTTCCTGGTTATATCCTGCCCCTGTGCCCTTGTAATCAGTGTCCCCTTGGGATATTTTGCCGGGATAGGCGCGGCCTCGCGGCTCGGAATCCTTTTCAAGGGCGGGAATTATCTCGATGCCGTGGCCAGGATAAACTGCATTGCCTTCGACAAGACGGGTACCCTCACTGAAGCTCGATTCGGAGTGGTCAGGGCTGAAAACAAGGATATAAGTATGGAGAATCTCCTGGAGTTCGTGCTTTCTGTCGAGAGCAAGAGTTCCCATCCCGTCGCACTCGCGGCAGCGGGCTACGCAAAAGAGAAGGGTGCCGTGGCAGTCGAGCCTGAAAGCCTTACGGAAATCCCCGGAAGGGGGGCGGAAGCTGTAATAGCCGGCAGCAGCGTTCTGGTCGGAAATGCCAGACTGCTTGAAGAAAGGCAGGTCGCCGTACCGGAAGAAGTCAGGAATTGTATCAATACCACCGTTCTGTGTGCAGTGGACGGGAAGTATGCAGGAATGCTCGAACTGTCCGACGTGTTGAAGAAAGATGCCCGGGCTGCTATCGAAGGGCTGAAGAAATTGGGAATCAGCGATATAGTTCTACTCTCGGGCGACAAGGACGAAATTACCCGCAAGTTCGCCGATGAACTGGGAATAGACGAGGCGCACGGCGGACTCCTCCCCGAGAACAAGGCGGAATATGTAGAAAAAAAGGCGGAAATTCCTGAAAAATATGTAGCTTTCGTGGGTGACGGAATGAACGACGCTCCGGTGCTCGCTCTCAGCGACGTGGGCATAGCCATGGGTGGTCTGGGCTCGGATGCCGCCATTGAGAGCGCCGATGCGGTCATACAGACGGACCGACCTTCCAAGGTGGTGACTTCCATAAAGATAGGGCGCAGTACGAGGCGTATAGTCACGCAGAACATCGTGGGGGCCATTTCAGTAAAACTGATAGTCCTGCTCGCCGGTGCCTTGGGACTGGCTTCGCTTTGGGGGGCGGTGTTTGCCGATGTCGGCGTGGCCTTGCTCGCGGTACTGAATTCCGTCAGGATATTCGGCAAAAAGTTCGAGTGATATTTATTACAGAGGTATAAGAGAGGTAATTATTCGGAACCCAAAGAAATATCCGGACTGATAGAAAAATTTATGGAAAATGGAGGGAAGGAAACAGGAAGCTATATGTACCAAGGTACGGAAACCCCTCATACAATCCGGCAACGACAACAATAGGAGTTGCGTATTGCCGATAAGACAGCACAATTATGGACAACAGTGAAATCCAAATACTCGAGAGCCGGGGCATCAAGCCCACTCCCAACAGGGTGCTGGTGCTTCGGGCTATGCTGGGACAGTTGCATCCGGTCTCGCTTCCGGAACTTGAGACCCTCCTCGACCCCATGGACAGGTCAAGTATCTTCAGGGTGCTCGGACTGTTTGCCGCAAGGCACATCGTACACGAAATCGAGGATGGCAGCGGGATGATGAAGTACGAGGTATGTACCGGAGAAAACGACTGCACCATTGAAGACATGCACACGCATTTCTTCTGCGAGTCCTGCCACACGACTTTTTGCTTCAAAACTATACAAATCCCCGAGATCGACCTGCCCGAGGGCTTCACTATGACTTCTGTAAATTACATAGTCAAGGGCCTGTGTCCCGACTGCGCCGAAAGGGAGTAAATTTGTCACGATAACCGACGCTATATGCCAGAAAGTCAGTATTTTGTGCCATTTTGTCCGCTAATTTTGAATTTTTCCAACTGGTACGCAACTTGATTCAAGTTCAGGCGTCCCGCGAACAGAAAACTGCTGAAAGCGGGTAACAAAGACATTAAAAGTTGGACAATTAAAAATAGGAGATTTAATTATGGCACTTGTAAGAAGAAATTCAGAATCTTGGCTTCCTGAAATTTTCAATGATTTCTTTGACACTGAATGGATGGGCAGGACCAATGCCACCGCACCTGCTATCAACGTATTGGACAACGACAAGAGCTATGAACTCCAGCTCGCTGCTCCGGGGCTGACCAAGGACGACTTCAAGCTGAGTCTCGATGCCGACGGAAACCTCAAGATCCTCATGGAGAAGAAGAGTGAGGACAACAATGAGAAGAACCGTGGCCGCTATCTGCGCAGGGAGTTCGCTTACTCGAAGTACCAGCAGGTCATGACACTGCCGGAGGATGCTGACCGCGAGAAGATCAATGCGAAGGTTGAAAACGGAGTCCTTAACGTAAACATTCCCAAGCTCGACAGGTCTGTTCCCGAAGCAAACAGACATATAGAAATAAAATAAACCTTGGTCAAAGTGGCGATTCTTGCTATCTTGCGGAAAATTTTCCGATATGCTCAAGAACATAGCACTTATCGCCCATGATTCACGAAAGGCCGAACTGGTCAGTTGGGTGAAGTACAATGCCGGTGTTCTCAAGGAATGCCGGCTTTTTTGTACAGGTACGACAGGAAGGCTCGTAAAAGAGGCGCTCGGGAAGGTCCTGGAGGAGGACAAACTCCCCGAAATCATCTGCAAACTCAGCGGTCCCTTGGGAGGGGATTTCCAGATAGGGGGCATGATAGCTGAGGGCGGCATAGACATGCTGGTCTTCTTCTGCGACAACCTTATCATGCAGGGACACCAGAACGATGTGATGGGACTCGTGCGTCTGGCCTCGCTCTACAACATTCCCTTTGCCACCAACAGGAGCACTGCGGATTTCATCATTTCGTCGCCCCTGTTCTCAAGCACCGAGTACAAGCGCATCATTCCTGCCTGCATAGAATCATACAAGAACAGGAAGATACGCTGACTTACAGTTTCCGGAGCAGACCGGACGGGTTACGCTTGTCTACAGTTGTTTCAGACATTTGTCGAGGGCGGAACAGATTCCGTCCTTGTCCATATTCTGGCCTATGAAGACTATCTTCTCCATCCTGTCGCCGTATTTCTGGTCCCAGTCTTCGGCAAGCTTGCGGTCGCGCAACATCATCTCGGCCAGTTCGTCATCGGGCATGGTGGCGTACCACAGACCGGCGTCCTTGATTGATTTCTGCAGTCCCGCCTGTTCGAAAAGATAGCACTTGTCGGGCTCGTCGTCGAAGTAGCAGATGCCCTTGGCGCGAATTACGCTCTTGGGCCAGCGCTTGGCTACGTAGTAGTCGAACTTGTTGATGTCGAAGGGGTCGCGACGGGAATATACGAAAGTGCTGATCCCGTATTCGTCGGCCTCGCCTTCCTCCTCGTCATGGCTGTGGGAGTGGTCGTGGCCCTCGATTTCGTTAATCCAGGCTGCGGAAGTGGCAACCTGCTCGAAGTCGAAGGTTCCGGTGTCCAATATTTTCCTGAGGTCGAAGTCGCAGTAATTGCATTCTATTATCTCCGCCTTGGGCTGCAGTTTGCGTATTATCTGCCGTATGCGGCCGAGCTCCGATTTCTTTACTTCGGCCACCTTGTTGAGTATCACTATATTGCAGAATTCTATCTGCTGTATTATCAGATTCTCGATGTCATCTTCCTCGAAATTGCGCAGCGGAAGTTCTTCCCCGCAGTTGAACTCGCTTTCCATCCTGAACGCGTCCACGACAGTGGCGATACAATCCATTACGGGCAGATTGCCCGTGTTGTATTCGGGGCCGAGGGCCGGGATTGAGCAGACGGTCTGGGCTATGGGGGCAGGTTCGCAGATTCCGCTGGCTTCGATTACGATATAATCGAATTTCCCGTCCCTGGTGAGGTCAGTGAGCTGTTCCACGAGGTCCATTTTCAGAGTGCAGCAGATGCAGCCGTTCTGCAGGGCGACGAGGCTGTCATCTGTCTGATTGACCATCCCTCCTTTTTCTATAAGTTCGGCGTCCACGTTGATTTCGCCGAGGTCATTGACTATGACGGCGAACTTTATTCCCTTGCGATTGGACAGTATATGGTTGAGTAGGGTGGTTTTTCCGCTGCCTAAATATCCGGTCAGCAGCAATACGGGCACGTTCTTTCTTGTTTCCATGTTCGGTCAATCTATGTTCGGTTTGGTTTTACTGTCAAAATCAGTTTCGTCGTATCACTGCAAATTTAAGACTTTCCCGCCATTGCTGTTCATTTCCCGGACAGAAAGCCGCTTGGCTTCCCTCCATTCCGGAAAATATTTGTCCATGACGGCGTAGAAACGGGGGCCGTGGTTAGGTACTATCAGGTGGGCAAGTTCGTGGACTACCGTGGCTTCGATGCAGAGTGGAGGCAACAGAAGCAGGTAGACGCTGAAATTGATGCTGCCCGTCGTGCAGTTGCAGCTGCCCCATCTTGTCCTTGCCATCGTGTATGTCACGGAGCTCGGATTCACGCCCATGAGGGCAGCGTACTTTTCCAGGAGCGGTTCCACTATTCGGGACAGACGGCGGGCGGCTTCGGACATTTCCTTCCTGCTGTCCAGGGGGAGCCTGCCGAAGAAGTTCTCCTCTGATTCTCTGCGGGCCTTCGCCCTTGCCTCTGCACCACTGATCCAATCCTTGTTGTCGCGGATAAAGGCTTCTATTGTCGTCCGGGGCATGCCCAAAGGGGCGGAGACAAGCAGATTCCCGTTCTTTCCTATCCTCATGCCGAGTCTTGAGGTGCGCCTGTAAGTGACGATGATTTTCATATCATGATGAGTCTGATCCGGCTTTCCGGCCCGTACGTCCCAAATCATTTTTGCGATATCAGCCGGAATCGCTAACTTCGCGAGGTTATAAAGTTACAAAATTATTAACTGTTATGGAAAACAAAAAGAATCACAAAATTCCCACAATCTGCGTACAGGGCGGATGGAAGCCGCAGAATGGCGGCCCCCGGGAACTCCCCATCATCCAGAGTACAACTTTCAAATACGATACAACAGAGGAGATGTCCATGCTTTTCGACCTGAAGAAGGAAGGCTATTTCTATTCACGTCTCCAGAACCCCACCTGTGACTTCGTAGCGGCAAAGATAGCCGAGCTGGAAGGCGGGGTGGCGGCTGTTCTCACCTCTTCCGGACAGGCGGCGAACTTCTACGCCATTTTCAACATCTGCCAGGCCGGTGACCATTTCATTTCCTCCAGCGAGATTTACGGCGGTACCTACAACCTTTTCAACGTGAGTATGCGCAAGCTGGGCATAGACTGTACCTTCGTGGACCAGAATGCAAGCGACGAGGAGATTCAGGCGGCTTTCAGGCCCAACACCAAGGCCTTCTTCGGCGAGACCGTCAGCAATCCCGGCTGCGCAGTCTTCGACATCGAGCGTTTCGCCAGAATCGCCCATGCCAACGGCGTGCCCCTCATCATCGACAACACCTTCCCGACCCCGGTGAACTGCCGTCCCTTTGAATGGGGAGCCGACATCGTCACTCATTCCACCACCAAATACATGGACGGACACGCCACGCAGGTGGGCGGAGCAGTTGTGGACAGCGGCAATTTCGACTGGACGGCACATGCGGACAAATTCCCCGGACTCACCACTCCCGATGACTCATACCACGGACTCGTATATACCGAGGCTTTCGGGCGCAAGGGATACATAACCAAGGTGGTAGCCCAGCTCATGCGTGATTTCGGCTCTTCCCCCGCACCCATGAACGCCTTCCTGCTGAATCTCGGGCTGGAAACCCTGCATCTGCGCATGGTCCGTCACTGCGAGAACGCTCAGGCTGTGGCCGAATTCCTTCACAATGACCCCCGCGTGGCATGGGTGCGCTACAGCGGCCTCAAGGATGACCCTGACTACGCTCTCGGACAGAAATATCTGCCGGACGGGTCCTGCGGTGTACTCTGTTTCGGGCTCAAGGGCGACAGGCAGACGGCAATCGACTTCATGGATTCACTCGGCTTCGTTGCCATAGCGACCCACGTGGCCGATATACGTTCATGTGTGCTTCATCCTGCAAGCCACACCCACAGGCAGCTCAGCGACGAACAGCTGAAGGAAGCCGGAATTGCTCCTGACCTTATCCGCCTCTCTGTCGGTATCGAGGACATTGACGACATAATCAACGACCTCAGGCAGGCTTTGGATAAAATAGGGTGAAGTCAGCGCGCGGGATTCCGTTCATTCAGGCAATGATAATTGGATAATATGTATTAACTTAGACAGACCGACCATAATCAATCGTATAAGATAAATCGACTGACCAATGAAAAGGAATCCCAACCCGCTTTTTGTCGCAGCGGCATTGTTAGCCGCTGCTTCCTGCGGCCAGAGTGGCACTGACACTGCTGCCGTATGGACCACGATAGCTCCCGCGGACTCTCTGTCCGTATTCACAGTCACTGTCGGCGCCGACGGAGTCAGCGTGTTTGACGGCCCGGTACAGGACCGTGCCCCCGGAACCTTTACCCTAAGCTGGATAAAGGACAATCCGGGCGAGAGGCACATGTCAGTTTCGCTTTTCCCCACGGCCCCGCAGGACCTGATTGACAGCCTCGGCCTTTCAGCCGGCATCCCTTCCTCCGTGGGCACCTTCCTCGCAGTAACGGATGACGGTATCATACTCTTCGACACGGGCAACGGCGATGCTGACAGTCAGCTGCTTCCCGGACTTGAATCCCTCGGTCTGACGCCGGAAGATGTTGACTATGTTTATCTTACTCACTTCCACGGTGACCACATAGCCGGTATGTTATCCGGAGAGGAGCAGGTGTTCCCCAATGCGACAGTATATGCGCCCAAGGCGGAGTATGATGCGTGGATGGCCATGCCCGAAGACAGGAAGGCCCTGGTGGTGAAGACTATGGGAGCATATTCCGACAGGCTGCATCTTTTCGCTGCAGGTGATACCCTTCCGGGAGCTTTTACGGCCTTGCCTGCCTACGGCCACACCCCCGGCCACACTCTCTACCGCCAGGGCAGCCTGCTGATTATAGGCGACCTGATGCACGGGGCTGCGCTTCAGACGCTTGACCCTACGGTAAATGCGACTTTCGACATGGATGGGGAAGCCGCGGCCGGGGTACGTGCCGAGTATCTTGAACTTGCCGAAGAAGCGGGGCTGACCATAGCCGGGATGCATCTTCCGGCCCCCGGGTTCATGGTGTACAGATAATGGCGGGAGGCCGCCGTACAGGCATGGTTGTTTTTGTATTGACTTGGGGTGGGCCTGAATCTTTACGGCCCGCCTTCTTTTTATGTTTATTTGATTGACATAACGGATAAAATCGGTAATTTTGTGAGTTTTCCAAAGAAACATGACTACCGACAAATATGTTCTGATTACAGGCGCGAGTACCGGACTCGGAAGAGAGTTCGCCCTCGAGGCCGCGCGCAGGGGAATGAACTGCATTCTTGCTGCACTTCCCGGTGAGAATCTTGCCGTGGTTTGCGATAAGTGCCGGAACTTCGGCGTGAAGTGTATTTACTACGAACTTGACCTCACCGACATGGACAGCCTGCTGGACATGACCATGAAAATCAATAAGGACTACCATGTCTGCGGACTGATTAACAATGCGGGCATAGGAGGCAGCAGGGAATTCGGCCCGGCACCCCTCAAGTACATTGACGGCATGATCAATCTGAACGTGAGGGCCACCACCATTCTTACTCATGAAATGCTGCAGAATCTGTGCAGGAATTCCAGGTCTTTCATCCTGAACATAGCCTCGCTTGCCGCAGAAATCCCCACGGGATACAAGACCGTGTACCCGGCATCAAAGGCCTATATCAAGTATTTTTCCCTCGGGATGAGGGAGGAGCTGAAAAGGCAAGGAGTGTCGGTCAGCCTCGCACTGCTCGGTCCCATGCCCACCAAGCCGGAGATAGTGAAGCGCATCAAAAAACAGGGCTGGTTGGGAAAGGCACTGACCGTGCAGATGAATACGGTGGCGCAAATCTGTCTCGACGCTACGCTCAAGGGACGCAGGATAATCGTCCCGGGACGGATGAACCGCCTGTCCTACAATCTGCTCAAGTTAGTGCCGGTGAAGATCAAGTCGGCCCTCATGAGCCATTTTGTGGCAAAACATGAAATAAGCGTTGAAATGGCCTGAATGCGTAAACTCGGAAAAATACTCGTGACCGGAGCCAATGGAATGCTTGCGGCCAATATCATCGAGACCCTGCTCGGACAGGGTTACGAGGTCACCGGCATACTCAGGAAGGGAAGGAAATATCCCGGACTGACCACCCCGGCACTGACCATAGCTGAGGCGGATTTCAAAAATGCCACGGAGTTGCGTCCGTTGCTGGAAGGCTGTGACGGAGTGATTCATGTGGCGGCCATTACTTCCCAGTCCTGCCGCGACCGCGATGCGTACTACAGGGTAAACGTGGAGGCATCGGAGAACCTGTTGAAGCTGGCTGAAGAGTGCGGGGCGAAGCGTTTCGTTTACGTGAGTACCGCCAATACCATAGGCTTCGGCAAGGACGAAACCCGCCCTATGTGCCCTCCTTTCTCTAAGTCGTACTACGCCCTGAGCAAGAAGGAGGCTGAGGAAGCCCTGCTCGCACACGCGGGAAGCATAGAGCTGGTAATCGTGAATCCCACCTTCATGATGGGCAGTTATGGTTCGGCGAAGGGCTCCAACCGCATCCTGTCCATGGTGCTCAAATCCCCGGTGCTCACGGCCCCGCCGGGCGGAAAGAACGTTTTGGACGTCAGAGAGGCCGCCCGTGGTATAATCCTTGCCATGGAGGGCGGGACTCCGGGCGAGAAGTATCTGATTTGCGGGGAGAATTACAGTTATTCCGGGCTGTTTCGCACCATTGCCGCTCATTACGGCCTTAGACGCTTCATAATCCCGGTACCCGGCTTTCTGCTGAGTGCAGCCGGCCTGCTCGGAGATTTCCTGATAAAATGCGGACTGCATGTGGAGTTCAGTTCCGTGAATATGCGGATGTTAAGGGTTAAAAACCACTACAATACCGACAAAGCCTGCAGGGATTTCGGCTTCAAGGCCGGCCGGCTTTTCGAGGGCGATGCTCGGTCTTAAAACGTGCTGATTTATGAGAGTCAATTTGAACCGGAAATCTGTCTGGATAATCGCAGGCGCGGTCGTCGTGCTTGTCCTCGTCCTTGTTTTCGTGCTCCTGCCCTCCGCTTCGGAGCCCGAGGAAATCCCCACGGTGAGGACACAGAAGGTCCAGACTCAGGATGTAGAGGTCTACGGGGAATATCCGGGGACTATACGCGCCCAGCAGTTCGTTGAGGTGCGTGCCAGGGTGGAAGGCTATCTCGAGAGAATGTTGTTTGAGGAAGGTTCGTACGTCGAGAAAAACCAGGACCTCTTCATCATAGACCCCAGGCAGTACCAGGCCACGGTGGACAAGGACAAGGCCCAGCTCGAGAAGAACAGGGCGCTGGCGTTGCAGGCCGAGAGGGCGTTGAGTCGTATTGAACCCCTTTACGAGCAGCAGGCCGCCAGCCAGCTGGACCTCGACAATGCCATAGCTTCCTACGAGACGGCCAAGGCAGAGGTGCTGATGAGCGAGGCAGACCTTGCGCAAAGCGAGCTTGAGTTGAGTTATACCGTAGTGCGGTCTCCGATAAGCGGTTATATCAGTGAGCGTTATGTGGACATAGGCACCCTTGTCGGCCCCGGCGGGCGATCGCTTCTTGCCACGATAGTCAAGAGCGACACCGTGTTTGTGGAGTTCAAGATGACCGACCTCGATTATCAGAAGAGCAAGGCCCGCAACGTGAATTTCGGCCAGAAAGACACCGCCAAGACCTGGGCTCCCTTCGTAAGGATAACCCTTGCCGACAAGTCGGTGTATCCCTACAGCGGACTGGTGGATTTTGCCGACCCGCAGGTTGACTCCCGTTCGGGCACCTTCTCGGTGAGGGCCTTGATGCCTAATCCCGAGCGTGAACTGCTCCCCGGCCAGTTTACCAACGTGACGGTGCTTCTGGATGTCAGGGAGCACACGGTGGTGGTTCCGACCAAGGCCATAATGACCGAGAAGACAGGTTCATACGTTTTCGTGCTGCTGCCTTCGGGCGTAGCCGAGAAGCGTTTCATAGAGATAGGACCCGAGAACGGGAACAATACCATAGTGGAAAGAGGATTGCTCGCAGGTGAGGAAATAGTCATTGAGGGCTACCACAAGCTTGCCCACGGAATGAAGGCCCAGGCGATATGAAATCCGATTACTTTATAGACAGACCGGTATTCTCCACCGTCATATCGGTGTTCATAGTCATAGTCGGTCTCATAGGCCTGACGCTGCTGCCGGTAGACCAGTATCCCCAGGTGGTTCCTCCCGAGGTCCGTATCACCGCTTCATATCCGGGAGCGAGCGCCCTTGCCGTTTCCCAGGCCGTGGCGACGCCCATAGAGCAGGCATTGAACGGTACTCCGGGCATGCTTTACATGGAGTCGACCAATACCAACACTGGCTCATTCTCCGCTACGGTCACCTTCGATATTTCTACCGACCCCGACCTTGCGGCCGTGGAAATCCAGAACAGGGTCAAGGAGGCCGAAGCGCGTCTTCCCGCGGAAGTGGTCCAGAACGGAATTTCCGTAGAGAAACAGGCCTCCAACCGTCTGTTGACCATTACCCTGCAGTCTTCCGACCCCAAATTCGATGAAATATACCTGAGTAACTATGCCACGCTCAATGTGGTGGACATGATACGCCGCGTCCCGGGCGTGGGCCGTGTGTCGAGTGTGGGCGGACGCTACTATGCCATGCAGATATGGGCGCAACCCGACAAGCTGGCGAGCATGGGTCTTACCGTGTCCGACCTCCAGAGTGCCCTGCGTGACCAGAACCGGGAGTCGGCCGCCGGTGTGCTCGGCCAGCAGCCCATCAGCGATGTGGACGTGACCATACCTATCACGGCTACCGGCAGGCTTTCCACCGTGAGCGAGTTCGAGAACATTGTGGTCAGGGCAAGTGACGACGGGACCATACTCAGGATGAAGGATGTGGCCAGGGTGTCGCTTGAGGCCCAGTCCTATAATACGGAGAGCGGAATTGACGGCGAGGATGCCGCGGTGATAAACGTAATGATGCTTCCGGGGGCCAATGCCCTTGAGGTGGCCAACAATGTCAAGACGGCCATGACGGAAATCAGCGCAAGTTTCCCCGACGGCATAAGCTACGACATCCCCTTCGACATGACCACCTACATCTCCGAATCGGTGCATGAGGTATACAAGACCCTGTTCGAGGCCCTGTTCCTCGTAATCGTGGTCGTATTCCTCTCGCTTCAGAGCTGGAGGGCGACCCTCATTCCGGCCATAGCCGTGCCGATTTCGCTGATAGGAACCTTCGGAGTCATGCTCATCTTCGGCTTCTCGCTGAATATCATGACCCTGCTCGGACTCGTGCTGGCCATAGGCATAGTCGTGGATGACGCCATAGTCGTCGTGGAGAACGTCGACCGTATCATGAGACAGGAGCATCTGCCGCCCCGGGAGGCCACCAAGAAGGCCATGGCTGGAATAGGCAACGCGCTGGTGGCCATGTCCCTGGTGCTTTGCGCCGTGTTCGTGCCCGTAAGTTTCCTTTCCGGAATCACCGGCCAGCTCTTCCGCCAGTTCACCATCACCATTGCCGTGTCCGTAATCATTTCCACGGTAATCGCCCTGACTCTGAGCCCCGTCATGTGCGCGAACTTCCTGCGTCCCGATGACGGAAAGCGAAAGAACATAGTCTTCCGCAAAATCAACCAATGGCTCGACCAGGGCAACTCCTTCTATGCGAGGATGGTGCGTACAAGCCTCAAATATTCCCGCAGGATGTTTGCCGCCTTCGGCATCGCCTGCATCGGCATATTCGTTATGGGAGAACTTGTGCCTCAGGGCTTCCTGGCTTCCGAGGATCAGGGCTACTTCACCGTAGAGCTCGAACTGCCCGTGGGGTCTACCCTGGAGAGGACGAGGGAAGTGAGCGACAGGGCGATGGAATTCTTCATGCGCCAGCCTGACATAGAACACGTGCTCGATGTGGTCGGCTCTTCACCCCGAATCGGTACTTCCCAGGCCAATGCCCAGTTCACCGTCATACTCAAACCCTGGAAAGAGAGAAAGGAGAGGGATATTTCCAAGACTATCGCAATGATACGCGATTCGCTTTCGGTATATCCCGAGAGCAAGGTATATACGAGTACTCCGGCCGTCATTCCGGGCCTCGGTACCACGGGCGGCGTGACCATGGCTCTCGAGGCGAGGGGAGACTGCACCTACGAACAGCTGCAGGATGCTGCGGACAGCCTGCTCTACTACGCTTCCCGGCGCAAGGAGTTCTCCGGAATTTCAAGTGCAATGCAGAAGGACATACCCCAGCTGTACTTCGATGTGGACAGGGACAAGGCGAAGTTGCTCGGAGTGCCCATAGCCGATGTGTTCTCTACGCTCAAGGCCTTCACGGGTTCCGTGTATATCAACGACTTCAACATGTACAACCGCGTCTACCGCGTGTACCTCCAGGCCGAAGGTCCCTACAGGGCGCACAAGGACAATCTGAACCTCTTTTTCGTGCGCAGTTCCAACTCCACCATGGTTCCTGTGACGGCTCTCGGCACCACTTCCTACACCACCGGCCCCGGAACCGTGAAGCGTTTCAATATGTTCAATTCGGCAATTATCAACGCCGAGGTGGCCCAGGGCTACAGTTCGGGCCAGGCCATGGATGCCCTCGAGGAGATAGTCCGGGACAAACTGCCGTCGAATGTAGGCATAGAGTGGAGCGGACTGTCATATCAGGAGAATAACGAAAGCGGCCGGACCGGTGTGGTATTGCTGCTCTGTCTGCTCTTCGTCTTCCTCTTCCTTGCCGCCCTGTACGAAAGCTGGATTGTGCCCCTTGCGGTAATAATCTCCCTGCCCATATCCATAGCCGGGGCTTATCTCGGGATTGCGATTGCCGGATACGAAAGCAATATTTATTTCCAGATCGGCCTTGTGATGCTGGTGGGTCTCGTGGCCAAGAACGCCATACTCATAGTCGAGTTCGCCAAGGAGAATGTGGAGAAGGGCGAAGACCTGGTGCAGGCCGCCGCCGATGCCGCCAAACTGCGTTTCAGACCCATACTCATGACGTCTCTGGCGTTCATCCTCGGCATGGTGCCCCTCGTGTTCGCCTCCGGACCCGGTTCGGCAAGCCGCCAGAATATCGGTACGGGCGTCTTCGTGGGGATGATAGTCGCCGTGACCGTGGGTATCATTTTCGTGCCCTTCTTCTTCGTGTGGGTGTACAGGATAAGGGACTACATTTCCTCTAAGATCAGAAGGCGCAGGAGAGGCGCATCTTCTTCGGGCAGGACGGCCATGATTGCCCTCTTGCTCGTGTGCGGAGCCACAGGACTGAGTTCCTGCTCGCCTTCAAGGTATATAAGCCGGCCCGACATCAGGCTTCCGGAGACTTATTCCGCTGAAGCCCGGGTGGATTCCCTGACCCTTGCCGACCTGAAATGGACGGAGGTCTACCATGACTCCATGTTGGTCAGATTGATTGAGGACGCACTGGAGTACAACAAGGACATAGAAATAGCCTCGCGCCGTGTGAGCCGGCTCCAGTACCGCTACCGCATTCAGGAGGTGTCGAGACTGCCGTCGATTTCCGCGACTGCGAGTGCCGACAACGAGTTCAACAACTACGACGGCAATTCGGCATACGATGACCCCGAGATAGGCATCAAGGCGAGGCTGAACTGGGAAATTGACCTTTGGGGCAGGCTGAAGTGGAATTCAAGGGAGGCCGCGGCAGAGTACCTTGGAAGCGTGGAGGCCAAAAGGGGAGTGCAGATGAGCCTCATAGCCGAGGTGGCCCGCTGTTATTTCGAACTCGTGGCCCTGGACGAGAAACTCGACGTGGTGAAAGGTACGGTGCAGACGCGCCAGGAGGGTGTAGCCAAGGCCAGACTCAGGTTTCAGAGCGGTCTGACCAACGAGATACCCTATCAGCAGTCCATGGTGGAGCTTGCCTCCGCTTCTGCCCTCATACCCGACCTCGAGAGACAGATTGCCATAAAGGAGAGCGAACTGGCCTTCCTTACCGGTTCTTATCCCAAGAAAATCGAGAGGAGCAGCACCACTTACGAGCTCATGTACAGGCGGGATATACCCTTGGGGGTACCGTCCCACCTGCTTGAACGCAGGCCCGACCTCAGGGAGGCGGAGCAGAAGCTCAGGGCCGCGGAGGCAGCGGTGGGGGTTGCAAGCGCCGAGCGTTTCCCTACTTTTTCAATCAACCTCATCGGGGGTGTGGAGGATGACAATTTCACCGGCCTCTTCAGTTCTCCTTTCTACTATGCCATCGGAGAACTGGCCTCGCCTGTCTTCAACTTCGGAAGGCGCAGGGCGAATTTCAAGGCGGCGATAGAGGCTTACGAGATTGCAAGGGCCGAGTACGAGCAGGCCGTTATGGCGGCTTTCAAGGAGGTGTACGATGCGAGTATAAACTTCAATTCCGCCATAAGCAACACGGACCTGCAGAATGACCTCCTGCTCGCCTCGCTCAGATATTACCAGTTGGCGAACTATCAGTATATCAATGGTGTTATCAGTTATTTGGATGTGCTTGACGCCCAGAGAAGCTATTTCGACGCGCAGATTTCTTATCTGACTGCGGTAAGGGACGAGTACCTTGCCGTGGTGGACCTCTACAAGGCCCTGGGCGGAGGCTGGAGCGAATAGGGAATTGGAATCAAATAGAACGGAATTATGAGAAAGGATTTCGGTAGCAAGAGCTGGATGTTTCCCCTGCCGGTGCTGATGGTTGCGGCATACGACAAGCAGGGTCGTCCCAATGTTATGAATGCGGCCTGGGGCGGAATCTACACCGATGAAACCATAGGCATTTGTCTGTCCGCCGGCCACAAGACCACTCAGAATATTCTTGAGACCGGTGCGTTTACTGTGGGGTTCGCCACACGCGACCGGCTCGAGGCCTGCGACTATGCGGGCATAGTGTCGGGGAATGACGAGCCTGACAAATTCTTCAAGGCCGGCTTCCATGAGCTGCGTGCCGGGCATGTGAACGCTCCCCTGATTGAGGAACTCCCTCTGTCCCTCGAATGCGAGCTGATTGCATACGACCCGCAGAGCTGTTATATGACGGGGAAAATCGTGAATGTGTCGGCTGACGAGAGCGCGCTGGACGAGAAAGGGCATATCGACACATCAAGGCTCGGTCTGCTGATTTTTGACCCGGCGAACAACGACTATCTGCTCATAGGGGAGAAGGCCGGAAAGGCTTTCAGCGCGGGCTTGAAACTGAAGTAGACCGTCTACTCCCTCAGCCTGGAATCGATGATTATGGTTACGGGGCCGTCATTGGTAAGAGTTACTTTCATGTCGGCTCCGAATATGCCTTTGTGTACGGCCATGCCGCTGCATTCCTCGAGTCGGCGGCAGTATTCTTCATAGAGAGGCTGGGCGCTTTCCTGTCCGGCGGAGCGTATATAGGAGGGTCTGTTGCCCTTTTTCGTGGAGGCTGTGAGGGTGAACTGCGACACGGCAAGCAACTCGCCCCCCGTGTCTGTGACACTTTTGTTCATCACGGCGTTCTCGTCGTTGAAAATCCTCAGGGCGGCGGTCTTGGCGGCGAGCCATGCGGCATCTTCGGCGCTGTCCCCGTTTTCCACTCCCACGAGCACCATAAGTCCGGGCCCTATGGAGGAAACGATACGGCCGTCCACCTTCACGGAGGCCTGGCTTACTCTCTGGATTACTATTCTCATCTGAATTTCCTGTCTTGCGTGCTGTCCTGAAGGAAGCGTCAAGCAACATCGACGCCATCCCCTCCGGAGCGGAAGCGGCTCAGTTTCCATGCGCTGTATAAAATCAGGCACAAGGCTATTGCTATGATGATTCCTGTCATTGGCAACGGCTTTGTGCCCGCAAATATATTCCTAATATTCCGATTTCAGTAGAGTTCTGCCGGGAAATCGCTATTTGAGATACTCGTTATAGAAGGAAACTATCCTGTCGAAAGGAATCACGTCGGTCTTGTCATAGAGGTCGGTATGAGAGGCGCCGGGCACTATGAGCAGTTCCTTGTTCTCCCCCTTGAGCCCTTTGAAGACGTCCTCGCTGAAATAGCGGGAGTGTGCCTTCTCCCCGTGGACGAGCAGTACCGCGCTGCGAATCTCGTCGCTGTAGCTCAATATGGGCATATTGATGAACGAGAGGGAGGAAGTAAGATTCCACCCGTTGTTGGAGTTCAGTGAGCGGGAATGATAGCCGCGCGAGGTCTTGTAATAGTCGTAATAGTCCTTCACAAAGAAAGCCGCGTCTTCGGGAAGGGGGTCCACAACTCCTCCCGCGAGGGCGATGCCGTAACGGTTGTGGAAAGTGACCTTGCTGTGGAGGACCTTGTCGCTCTGCGGGAACACTTTGTCCCATTCGCTGGTGAGATTCAACTGTTCGTTCGTAATCGTGTCGCTGTTAATTCTGTTGTCCTGCTGTGCGTTTGCGTTGCCGTAAGCCGAAATGGCCAGGGCGAGGGTCGCGACAGCGCTGATAGGCAGATGTTTCATGTTTTGTAATTTTCTTGTCGGCCGGACTTGTTTTGATCCGGACAGCACAAAGTTACCCTCGCCGTAGTTCTCCGGCCTTACCCCGTCTTGGGAAAGGCATGCCAATTTTACCGCAATACCCTGGGGCTTGCGGCGGGAATGTCCGGAAAACAGGTCTATTCGAAACTGCTGCCTCCTATGAAGCTGCGCAGCAGGGAGGTGCGTGGGAGTTCCTTGTCGGAAACCGGGACGAAATAGTGCAGGAAGCTCAGCAGCCTGTGGGCCTCGCCGTATTCCCTGCAGTTCTTGGGAACGGTTCTAAGGATTCTCTCGGCATGGTTGCGCAGCACGGCGAATTCCAGCAGGTAGGCGGAGTTGAACAGCACGTCGGCATCCTCCTGATAGGGATATATCCACTTGACCTCGGCCCTGCGCACGTTTGGCCAGTTGGAAATGGTCTGCCTTGCGCTGTATGCGCCTATGTTGTAATCCCTGACTATGCGCCTCAGCAGCCGGTTGTCGCTTGTGGGAATGCAGTTGTGGTCATCGAGCGAAATGCTCGTCACGGTGTTGATGAAGATGCGGAACTTGTAGGATTCGGGCACCTGGTCGGTGAGTCTGGGGTTCAGGGCGTGTATGCCTTCTATCAGCAGTATGGTCCCGTCGCCGATTTTGAGTTTCTTCCCGTTGAATTCCCGCTTCCCGCTCACGAAATTGTATTCCGGCACCTCGACTTCCTCTCCGTCAAGCAGTTTCAGTACGTCTGCCTGCAGGTAGTCGTGGTCCACGGTCTCGAAATTGTCGAAGTCGTAGTTCCCGTCCGGCAGTTTCGGAGTGTCGAGACGGTTCACGAAGTAATCGTCAGTCGAGAAGAACACGGGACGGAGTCCGCAGGCCTTCAACTGGATGCTCAGCCTCTTGCAGAAGGTGCTCTTTCCGCTGCTCGAAGGGCCGGTAATCAGGACCAGCCGTACAGGATTGTCGCTCCTGCTGCGCCGGCTGATTTCCTCGGCTATCAGGACGATTTTCTTCTCCTGCAGGGCCTCCGCCACCTGTATGAGTTCCGGGGCGTTGCCGTTCATGCAGGCCCGGTTGACGTCCCCCACGGTGTCCAGACCCATGATACGGTTCCACCTGAGCGTCTCCGAGAATACGTTGAAGGTCTTGGGCTGCTCGTAGAAAGGCGCGAGTCCGGAGGGATTGTGTCTGTCGGGCACACGGAGTATCATTCCGTCCCGGTAAGGAGTGAGATCCCAGACCTTGAGATAGGAACTGTCCGGCACCAGCACATCGCAGCAATATTCCGGCGTGCCGTCGAGGGTGTAGTAGCTCACGTAGAGGTCGCCGCAGGTTTCGAGCAGTTTGACCTTGTCGTCCTGACCGAGGGAACTGAACAGCGACACCGCCTCCGTGGTCTGCACCTCGTTCCTGTAGAAAGGCAGGGCCGCGTCCACGAGTTCCTGCATTCTGCTGCGTATGCCCGCTACGTCGGCTTCGGACAGGGGAGAGCCGTCCTGCTTGTCCACGCTGCAGAAATAACCTTTGGACAAGGGGCGCCGCAACACTATCCTGCAGGCGGGAAGCACATCGGAGGCTGCCTTGCACAGGAGGAAGCACAGAGAGCGGCAATAGACGTTACGGCCACCGTAACTGCGGTAATCCATAAACTCTATGTCCTTATTGTTAAACACTTTGAACGTCAGGCCCTTGGTGACGTTGTTGACTTTTGCGGCCAGGATTTCGCATGGCCTGGTGAAATTGAAGGCAGGAAGCATTTCGCCTATGGTGGTGCCTTCACGGAATTCCCGGTATTCGCCGTTGTTCCTGCAATAGATTCTTAGCATAAGGATGTGAGTAGACAATCCTCTAAATTATAAAATAATCACTACCTTTACCAAAATAATTCTGTCATGAGCCAACTCCATATTATAGATCATCCCATGATCCAGCACAAGCTGACCATCATGAGGGACAAGGAAACAGGTTCCAAGGACTTCAGGCAACTTCTGAAGGAGATTTCACTTCTTATGGGTTATGAACTCACCCGCGACCTCCCGCTCGAGGACAAGTTTATCCAGACGCCGCTATGCAGTATGAACGCAAAGAAGGTTTCCGGACGAAAGCTCGCTATAGTCCCCATACTCAGGGCCGGACTTGGCATGGTCGAAGGACTGCTTTCCCTCGTGCCCGTGGCAAAGGTAGGGCACATTGGACTGTACCGTGACGAGTCCACCCATACGCCGGTGGTCTACTACTGCAAACTGCCGGAAGACATAAAGGAAAGGCTGGTCATAGTCACAGACCCCATGCTCGCGACGGGAGGAAGTTCCTGCGATGCGCTGGCCATGCTCAAGGAGCACGGATGCACCAATATCAGGCTGATGTGTCTGGTGGCCGCTCCCGAAGGGGTTTCCAAGGTGCAAAGCGAACATCCCGACGTGGACATCTATACCGCCGCCCTGGACAGGCATCTTAACGAAGACGCCTACATCGTTCCCGGACTGGGTGATGCAGGCGACCGTATATTCGGAACGAAATAAACTGAAAATCAGAATACTCTTTCCTTGTTCTCCCCGTCAGTCACGGGGAGATATTTTTGACATGTTGTCGAGCAGTTCCCGGTTGGTCCTGAACTCGTCCATGACCTGGAGCATGAAGTTCATGGCCTCGGTGGGGTTCATTTCAGCCAAAAGTTTCCTCAATATCCATATACGCTGGCTCTGGTCCTTGGTGTAGAGCAGGTCATCGCGGCGCGTTCCTGAGAGCAGTATATTGACTGCCGGGAAGATTCTGCGGTTGGCGAGGGTCCTGTCCAGCTGGATTTCGCTGTTTCCCGTGCCTTTGAACTCCTCGAAGATAACGTCATCCATCTTGGAGCCCGTTTCTGTAAGGGCAGTTGCAAGTATGGTCAGGGAACCGCCGCCCTCAATGTTTCTTGCCGCACCGAAGAAGCGCTTGGGTTTCTGGAGGGCATTGGCATCCACGCCTCCGGTCAACACCTTGCCGGAAGCCGGCTGTACAGTGTTGTACGCCCTGGCCAGCCTGGTGATGGAGTCGAGCAGGATTACCACGTCGTGGCCGCATTCCACAAGCCTGCGGGCCTTTTCTATGACCATGTTCGCGACTTTTACGTGCTTCTCGGCAGGTTCGTCGAAGGTCGAGGCCACGACTTCAGCCTTTACCGAGCGCTGCATGTCAGTCACTTCCTCGGGACGCTCGTCCACGAGCAGGACTATTTCATACACCTCGGGATGATTGTCCGCGATGGCATTGGCGATGCTCTTGAGCAACAAGGTCTTTCCGGCCTTGGGAGGGGAAACGATAAGCATGCGCTGGCCCTTTCCTATGGGCGAGAACATGTCCACGATACGGCAGCTGATATCGTTCATGTGGCCGTTGCCCACGAGATTGAACTTCTCCTCGGGGAAAAGTGGAGTCAGGAAGTCGAAGGGAACGCGGTCCCTGATATATTCGGCCGTGCGTCCGTTGACGTACTTTATGCTGACTAAGGGGAAATACTTGTCACCTTCGCGCGGAGGGCGTATGGAGCCTGTCACCGTATCCCCGCTCTTCAGGGCATTGTTCTTTATCTGCTGCTGCGATACGTAGATGTCGTCGGGGGAATTGAGATAGTTGTAGTCCGAGGAACGGAGGAATCCGTAGCCGTCAGGCATGATTTCCAGTACACCAGTGGCCTCTACTGTCTCCTCGAAGTATATGGGCCTGTGTCTCGGGGGAAGTTGGGGCCCGTGCTGCTGGCGGAACTGGCCTTGAGGCAGGTTGCGTTTCGCCTGGTATTTCTGGTGCTGGTAGACGTTGTGCTCGGCAGGACGCGGACTCTCGCTGTGCGGCTCGTGAACCGGGGGAGCCGGCGGCGCCTGGTGCTGGACTTCGACAGGTACTGTCTCGGGGGGAGTTTCCTGGGTATTTTCTACGGGAACGGCCTTCTTCCTGCCCCTGCCTCTTTTTTTCGGCTCGGCGGCCTGGGCTTCTGCGGGCGCGGCTTCAGGTGCCTCGGGTCCGGCTGCCTCGACTACCCCGGTTGCCCCGGCTGTTTTCTCGCCCTCAGGGCCTGCCATGCTTTTGGCAACGGCTGCGGCTGCAGCGGCGGCTTCGGCAGCTTTTTGGCTTGCGGGTTTTCTGCCCCTTTTCTTGGGAGCCGGCGCAGGAGCTACAGCCCCCTCGGCAGGTTTTGCGCTTTCCTCCGGCTTTTTGGCGGCATCCTCCGTTGGCGTGGCAGCCGTTTCGACAGGCTTTTTCTTGGGCGGCCGCCCTCTGCGCGCCTTGGGTTTTTCCTGTACTACCTTTGTGGATTCTTCTTTTGCCTCGGCGTCCAGTATTTCGTATGAGAGATTCTCATCGTCAAGTTTTTTGACTCCTTTGATATGGTGCTCATTTGCAATTGACTCGAGTTGGTCTCTGCTCATTGTGCTCAACTCAAAAAGTGTATGTGGCATAAGGGAAAATATGTAAAAGTTAATTAAGCTGGCATAAGGATGTAGCCACCTGGTGTCTTTCGATGCGGCAAATGTAAGTAAAAAAACTTAATTATCCCAATAACTGTCGCTTTTCTTGAACCTTAGGAGGTCAGCAAGTGAGGCGGCATTTGCGGCTATGCGGAAACTGTAGGATTTCCATGTGCCGAGAGGCACCCATGACACCGATATATTGAAACAGTGCAGGTCGTAAGTTGCACTTATCTGCGTGGTAGAAAGACTCATGGCCACGAAGTCAAAGCCCGAACTCAGGTTTATGGACATTTTGGGCGTCAGTTTCAGACTGCCCGAGGTACTTATGGTCGCGGTTATCCTGTTGTTTTTCACCAGCTCCTGCAGGGTGGAGTCGTAGCTGTAGCTCCTGGACAGGCTTAACAGGGCATTGAAACTCAATGACCACGGTGCATCGGGATTGGTATAGTAGAGCCAGCCTCCCGGGACGTACTCCCCGGTGACGGGATGGTAGAAATTCCGCGTATAATAAGTGGTTGAGGAAGTGGTGGTGCCGCTTCCGTCGTTGCCTTCCATCTTGCCCGTGCCCGAGATAGAGTAGGATGCCGAGGCCGAGATGCTGGTCAGCCTCGCAAGTCCCTGGCCTGCAACTATGGCGAAGCGGTTGTAGGTAGAGCCCGTATTGTCCACCGCGTAAGGGTTGAATGCTGCACTGGCGCTGATTGTAATCTTGTTGAAGAGCGAGGTGGACATGGTCATGGAGATGTTGCCCATGTTCAGCGAGTCAGCGAGGAAGTTGTAGCTGGTGCTGATTGTGAGCTGGTCTATGAGCTTGACTTTCTTCGTGCCCGTGCCAGTGGTGTCGGCGTAGTCGCGCACCTTGGCTTCGAGGTTGTTGCCTATGCTGAGCGATGCCGTACCCGAGCGTCCCCTCGAGGGAGGCGAGTAGAGCTGGCCGGAGTAGATGTTGTACTGGTAGACCTGGTCTGTCCCCGATGCGTCTGTGTATTCTATTGTCCTGTAACCGTTTGCGTAAGTGCCTTTCTCCGGGCTGTACGAGAGCGAAAGGGACGGGGTGACTACATGCCGTATAGCCTGCACCTTGCGGTGTGAGCCGAAATTGAACATACCGTACAGTCGGGTGCTCATGGAAGCGCTGAAGGAGTAGTTCTGCGTGATTCCGAAGGTGTTGAACTGCGAACTCGACAGGGCCTCTATTTCATCCGTCTCCTCGTTATATTCATATTCCTGTTTTCGGAAGAACCAGTTCTGCGAATAGGACACGCTGGGCGTCACACTGAGGTATTTGAAAAGGGTGAAGTTCGGCAGACCTATGCTGAAATTGTGGGTCATACCGTTTTGGAATTTGTCCCAGAAGCCCTCTTCTCCGAATTCGGATGCCTTGAAGCTGATTTTGTTCTGCAGGGTGGTATTGTAACCGAAGGATATTTTCTCGTAGAACTTCTCCTTTCCCACGCGGTTCTTCTGCTTGAACGGATAAATGGTGCTCATTGAGAAGGTTACGTTGGGGAGGGTGAAGGTATAGGACGAGTCGGAGGAGTTCTGGTTGTGCAGGGCGTTGACACTCAGATTGAACTTTCCGTTCCAGTTCCTCGTGAACGAGATGGAGGACTGTATCTGATTCTGCAGGGCCTCGGTTATGCTGGTGGAATTGTACCTGCTGTTCGAGGGGCTCTGAAAGTTGACAGAGGCGCTGAAAGTCGTTCCGGGGCGGGCCTTGGAGTCCTGGGAGTGGGTCCATTTGATTCCGAAGTTCTTGGTCTGAAAGAATTCGGACGTCCCCTTTTCTCCGGTCTGGTCGTTGGAATAGTTCAGGGCGAAGGTTCCGCTGAACTTGTAATTCACCTTGTAGCGCGAATTTATGTCTACGGCCCAGGAGCCGAGGGTATAGTAGTCTGCGGTTACGGACAGGTCGAGGTAATCCCCGAACACGAAGTACATTCCGGCGTCACGCAAGAAGAAACCGCGGGATTCCTCCTCGCCGAAGGTGGGCATGAGCATACCGGTGGCCCTTTCAGGACGTTTGGGTATGAAGCCGAAGGGCAGGCCTATGAAGGGAAGGTTCACGTCTTCCACCACCATGTACGCCGGGCCGAAGATAGTCTTCTGGGAAGGGTTCTGAACCACCTTGGCACTTGTCAGGGCGAGGTAGTAATGGGGCTCGTCGTTATCGCAGACAGTATATTTTCCCTTGGTGATATTGATGGATTCGTCGTCCATCATCTTTATGTTCCTGCCGTGAAGTATGCCTCCGTCGTCCTCGGTGGTTATCATGTTGGTAATCCTCGCCTTGCGTGAGTTGAAGTTGTAGCGCACCTCCTCCATGTTGTAGATCTTCCCGGCCTGGGTCATCACGGGACGCCCGACCCATTCTCCGGAAATGGTATCGTATGTGCCTCTGGCGTAGACCGTCCCGCTGTTCATGTCATATTCCATGTAGTTGGCGGCAAGTTCCATGTCCTGGTACTTCACCGAGACGTCGCCGTAATAGTATATGAGTCTGTTGCCGTTGCTGAAATCCTGAATTATGGAGTCGCTTGCGGTCGAGAAGGCCGGCTGGTCGAGGGAACTCTTGCTCAGTCTTGCGATGGAGTCACTGCGGTGGGCCGAATCGGCAGCGTGAAGGGAATCACGCCGGGCAAGTTCGGCTGAGTCGGGCTGGTTGACCTGCTTCTCGATTCGCATGCCATACGCCTGTCCTTCGCCCCTTGTCCGGGAACGTCTGTTCTGCGCTGTCGCGTCATCAGCCAGCACCGTAATTGCCAGCAGGAGAGAAAATATATATGCTAACTTTCTCAATAGAGATTTAATTCGTATCTTTGCGAGTATCCCACAAAAATAGTACTATTTTTTTGAAACACACAAACAGTCTACTTCCGGCGTTGTTTTTTACGCTCTTTGCGGCCCTTACTCCGGCCCGTGCGGACGGCTTGGGGCTGACCACTGTAGTTATAGATGCAGGACACGGGGGAAAAGATCCCGGCAGCATCAGCCGCGACAAGAAAACTTACGAGAAGACCCTGACTTTGGACATTTCCCGGCGGCTGTCGGAGAAGATAAGTTCCGCATATCCAGAGGTGAAAGTGGTGATGACCCGTTCGAAGGATGAGTATGTTACGCTCAACGACAGGGCGCAGATAGCCAACTCTGCCCATGCAGACCTCTTTATTTCCATACATATCAATGACAACGACAGGACCTCTCCCAAAGGGTTTTCCGTACATGTGCTCGGGCAGTCCTCCCGGAAAGACAGGGATCTTTTTGCCTATAACGCCGACGTGGTGCGCAGGGAGAACTCCGTAATCTTGCTCGAGGAGGACTATCAGACCAACTATATGGGTATGGACCCGTCGAACCCCGAGTCCTATATATTTATGATGCTCAAGCAGAATTCCCACCGGGAGCAGTGTCTGAGGTTTGCCGAGGAAGTACGCTCCAAACTTGCGGGAGGGCCGATTACTAATGACAGGGGCATCAGCCAGGACCCCTTCTACGTGCTGTGGGGGACAGGAATGCCGGCGGTGCTGGTGGAACTCGGCTTCATCTCGAATCCGGACGACCTCGCGGTGCTGAGGAAGGAATCCGGCAGGGAAGAGATAGCGGAGAGACTGTTTGAGGCTTTCAGGGACTACAAGGAAATGTACGATGCGAGTCTGAGGAGTTCGGAGGAGCGGAACGGGGGAGAAAGTAAGGACGACGGACAGCCAGTGGAACGGGCGCCATGGGAATACCCCGGCAATGCCGGAGCATCGGCGCCTCCGGCGGACCCCGTCGGCATGGGCATACAGGAGGAGCCTCCTGCACGTTATGCGGTGCAGATTCTGGCGACCAAATCGCTCCGCAATGACCCTTCCCTCTTTTTAGGTTATACTCCCGAAGTCCTCCAGGTCGGAAATCTGTACAAATATTATATTGCCGTTTCGGAAAACCTCTCCCATGTCAGGTCGTGCCTGCCCGAAATCAGGAAAAAATATCCGGACGCCTTTATTGTTGAAATAAAGGGCGGAGAAGCGGTGCCCCTGAAATAAATCCCCCTTGGAAGGGTCTGGAAGCCCTTGTTTTAATTTTGAAGGATTCTAAATAAAGATTTCTTGCCCGACAATCACTTAACAGTGGGGATAATTATAAGATATTGACAATCAGGTAATTATAAAGAACCCGATTCCTCGAGACCCAATCTATATTTAGCTCGAAAAAAAATAAATGTCAATAGTCGATTGAAATTTTTTTCAATTTTTTTTCCTCACTTTTGCACTGCGGAACGGACGCCATAGTTTGTCGGCCGCTTATCTCTAAAGGCACTACGTTAAGATATGGAAATATGGGAGAAACACGCACAAGTGTGGGGGGATTGTCTTCAGATAATCAGAAATGTTGTCGAGCCCGCCCAGTTCCAGACCTGGTTTGAACCCATCAGGTCTGTTTCTCTCGAGGATTCCAAACTTACGGTGGAAGTGCCCTCGGACTGGTTCAGGGATTACATAGAATCGGCGTTTCTCGATGTGCTGAAGATGACGCTTCAGAGAGTGATAGGTCCGAATGCCAAGCTCGTCTATGTCCTGCGTCCTGTCCAGAGCCAGCCGCCCATGCGCATTCCGGGCCAGCCGGTACTGACTCCGGTGAATCCCGCGGTGACCATAGCCGTCAGTCCTTCCGACAGGCCAAGTCCCTTCGTGTATCCCGGACTTCACAAAATCAAGATTGACCCCAGGCTCAAGCCTGAGTACTGTTTTGCCAATCTCGTCGAGGGTGAATGCAACAAGATGGGCATCACCGTAGGCCGGGAAATCGCCGGGGCTCCGGGTACGACGCCTTTCAACCCCCTCTTCATATTCGGGGGCTCAGGACTCGGCAAGACCCATCTCGCCCAGGCCATAGGTATAGCCGTAAAGGAGAAATTCCCCGAAAAGGTCGTGCTCTACGTGACCGGGAACGAGTTCAAGACCCAGTTCATGGACGCCATTAACGTCCAGAACAAGCTCACCGATTTCCTCGCATATTATATGAGGATAGAGGTGCTGATAGTGGACGACATACAGGACCTGCGCGGCAAGGGCTGCCAGGACGCCTTCTTCAACGTGTTCAACCATCTCCACCAGTCGGGCAAGCAGTTGATATTCACTTCAGACCGCGCTCCCGTGGACCTGGAGAACTTCGAAGAGAGGATGCTCTCGCGTTTCAAGTGGGGACTTTCGGTACACCTTACCCGGCCCGACTACAGGACACGCCTCGAGATGCTCAAGTTCAGGGCGGAGAGAGAGGGAGTGGATGTTCCCCTCGAAGTCCTCGAATTCATCAGCGACAAGGTCAGGTCGAATTTCCGTGAACTGGAAGGTACGCTCATTTCCCTGATTGCCCATGCCTCTGTGGAAAAGGGGCGCTCGATGCTCGAACTGGCCGTCTCGATTACGGACAGCATAGTCGGCGAGGAGAAGACGGAAGTCAGCATAGACAAGGTCCAGAGGTCCGTCTGCGAATACTTCAACATTTCCCGTGAGGAGCTTCAGTCCAAGTCCCGCAAGCGCCAGATAGTCCAGGCCAGGCAGATTGCCATGTACCTGTGCAGGAACATGATTTCCAACTGTTCGCTCGCAAGCATTGGCGCAGAAATTGGAGGCAAGGACCACGCTACGGTCCTCCATGCCTGCATGACGGTTTCCGACCTGATGAGCACCGACAAGGGCTTCAGGAAATACGTCACTGACATAGAAAGCCTGCTGCTGAGGACCGAAGGGCGCTAAATTCGTAAATTATGAGTCTCAAGATTGCACCTTCTATTCTTGCGGCCGACTTCCTCCACCTTGAAAAGGACATACGTCTGGTCAACGAGGTCGGCGACGTTATCCATCTCGACGTCATGGACGGAACCTTCGTCCCCAATATTTCATTCGGTTTCTCGGTTATCGACCATATCGCCAAAATTGCCACGGCGCCCATGGATGTCCACCTGATGGTGGTGCATCCCGAGAAGTGGTTCGAAAAGGTGGCCTCTGACGGGGTGAAAATGTGTTCTTTCCATCTCGAGACGGCTGGAGAGCAGACGGCCGGCTTCATAGGCAGGATTCAGTCGCTCGGCATGAAGGCGGGCGTTGCGATTAATCCCGACGTTCCCGTCGACAGTCTCTATCCTTATATAGGTAAGGCCGACTACTTCCTGATTATGTCGGTTTTCGCCGGCTTCGGGGGTCAGAAATTCATCCCTGAGTCGCTCGACAGGGTGGCGCAGTTGCGCAGGGAGCTCGATGCAAACGGTTGCCGGGACACCCTTATAGAGATAGACGGAGGTATATGTCTGTCCAATGCAGCTGCCGTAAGGGATGCCGGAGTGGGACTTGCCGTGGCCGGAAGTTCGGTCTACGGTTCCGACGATCCCGCAGCCGCCATCAGGGCTTTGAGGGAAGCCTGAACACGAGGGCGTCGAATTCCTTTTCAAGGATTTTCAGTCCCTGCGGAGCCGAAGCGAGGACATATCGGTTCGTTATGCAGTCCCGGAGTTCGGGAAGCAGTTCTTCCAGGCTGTAGACCTTGCCGGTGAGTTGCGTCATTGACACGGGGTTGGGCAGTTCGGCCGGCCATTCTTTCTGGTTTACATTGAGGCCTATCCCCACTATGCTGGCCCTCACTTCCGACCGCACGAGTATGTTCTCTATGAGGATTCCGCAGATTTTCCTCTCGCCGCACCAGATGTCATTCGGCCATTTTATACGGGAGTCTATGCCCTTCCCTTTGAGGAAATCGTGTATTCCGAGCGTGGTTATACGGGTGACTGTCACGGTGTCGACTGCGTCTACGCTTACGGGGAAACCTTCGCCGAAGCGGTAGAGCATGCTGAAAGTGAGATTGGTCGAGGGCGTGGAGAACCAGCTGTGGTCGCCCTGTCCGCGTCCGGCTGTCTGGGTCCGGGCCGCTATGACTGACATATTGTCAAGGCCCTCCATCCTCCTTCGGAGTTCAGCATTAGTGGATTCCGTTGCATCGACCCAGATTATACCCCTGCTTCCTTGAAGTGGTTTCATTTTTGATTATATTTGCCTGCAAATTTAAACACGATGACTCAAACCCCCAATAAAAAACCCCAGAATCCCAAGGTCGTGAGAATTAATCTGTCCTGGATTCTGTATTTGATTCTCCTCGTCGGAATAGGCTGGATGTTGTTCAACAACAGCAGCGCCCCTCCCCAGAAGATTGAATGGGAGCAGGTCAGGCAGATGATTGTGGCAGGAGACATAAAGGAGGTGCATTTCGTACGTAACGACTATAAAGGCAACGTGACGGTCAAACCCGACAGTCTCCTCAAATATAAAGACCTGTTTGCTAACGGTAAGGTCCCCTCCAAGTCACCCCAATTCTATTTCTATACCTCATCCCAGTTCTATCCGGAGGAAGAATTCGACAAAATCAATGCGGAACTTCCTGCCGGTGCGCGCGTCAGGGTCTACATGGAAAACGAGACGAGGTTGTGGAGCGGCATACTTGAGGTGATGCTGCCCTTCCTCCTGATATTCCTGCTCTACGCATGGCTTTTCCGCGGAATGTCCCGTCAGCTCGGCGGCGGTGCCGGCGGCAGTGGCGGCAGCGGGGGAATGAATCCCTTCAACGTGGGCAAGTCTACCGGCAAGCTTGCGGACAAGGACAAGGTGAAGGTTACGTTCAAGGACGTTGCAGGTCTCTACGGTGCCAAGGAGGAGGTCATGGAGATAGTGGACTTCCTAAAGAATCCCGGAAAATACACGGCTCTCGGCGGAAAGATTCCCAAGGGAGCTCTGCTCGTGGGTCCTCCGGGAACGGGCAAGACCCTGCTCGCCAAGGCTGTAGCCGGTGAGGCCAATGTTCCTTTCTTCAGCATAAGCGGTTCGGACTTCGTGGAGATGTTCGTGGGCGTGGGTGCAAGCAGGGTCCGTGACCTTTTCGCCCAGGCCAAGGAAAAGGCGCCCTGCATAGTGTTCATCGACGAGATTGACGCGGTGGGAAGGGCCAGAGGCAAGAATGTGGGCTTTTCTTCGAATGACGAGAGGGAGAACACACTGAACCAGCTGCTTACCGAGATGGACGGCTTCGGGTCCAACAGCGGAGTGATAGTGCTCGCAGCCACCAACCGTGCCGACATACTTGACAAGGCGCTGATGCGTGCCGGACGTTTCGACAGGCAGATTCATGTGACTCTGCCCGACCTGAACGAAAGGAAGGAGATATTCAGGGTCCACACCAGGGGGCTCAAACTCGCTCCGGATTTCGACGTCGCGGCCATAGCCAAGCATACACCCGGCTTCTCCGGTGCCGATATAGCAAATATCTGCAATGAGGCCGCGCTTTCAGCCGCGCGGAATAACGGGCGCTATATCACCAACAAGGACTTCGCCGGTGCGGTAGACAGGGTAGTGGGCGGAATCGAGCGCAAGAAGACCATAATGTCGCCCGAGGAGAAGCGGCTCACTGCATATCACGAGGCCGGCCATGCCGTTGCCGGATGGCTGCTTCCGGGTTGCGACCCCGTACTGAAAGTCTCTATCATACCCCGCGGACAGGCACTCGGACTGACCTGGAGCCTGCCGGACGAGAAGGTGATGATGTCGCGCAGTGACCTTATAGACGAGATGTGCTGTCTTGTGGGAGGGCGCGTGGCAGAGGAGTTGGTCAATGACGGAGTGCCGTGCACCGGAGCCCTGAACGATTTCGAGAGGATGACCAAGATAGCCTACGCCATGGTTACATACTACGGCATGAGCGAGAAGGTTGGAAATCTCTCCTTCTACAACGTCAGCGATGCTTACGACTTCTCGAAACCCTACAGCGAGAAGACGGCCCAGCTCATAGACGAGGAAGTCAAGAGACTCGTGGACCATGTGACGGAAAAGACACGCAAGATTTTGACCGACAACTGGGAAGGAGTGATCAAGCTCGCCGAGATGCTTATAGACAAGGAGGTCATAATGTCCGATGACATCGAGGCCATCTTCGGACCCAAGGCAGGCAAGCACGGGGAGGAACGTCTGAAGGGAAATGCCGGGACGGAGACGACTTCCGGAGCCGGTGAAGCCGCACCGGCTGCAGATGCCGACGAAGTGAAGGATGTCGTGGCAGAACCGGAGGAGGGGCCCGTGGCAGAGGCTGGGGAAGAGACTGTGGCCGAGACTGCGGAAGCACCCACGGATATTGACGCTGAAATCTGCGAAACCGGTGGAAATCAGGAAGAAGAATCAGAAGAAAAGCAGTAGTTCCACGGGATTTTAGTTTGCAATAAATTGCTATGGATAATCTTCTGAAAAGAACACTTTCAGGCATAGTTTTCATTATCGTGCTGGTGTTCGGACTGATATGGGACAGGCTGATTTTCGGCTGCCTGTTTCTTCTGATTATGTACTTTTGTCTCAATGAGTTCTATGAAATATCCATACCGGGCAGGTTTACCATAGGCAAGAAGCTGGGGATACTGGCGGGGGCGGCGATGCTGATAGCCATGTCCTGCCACTATTTCTGGGGCATGGACCTGAGACTTTTCCTGATTCCCCTTGTCCTGGTACTCTGCCTTCCGGTGGCGCAGGTCGCCTTCAACGACAAGGAAAATTTCTCGGATATAGGCATAATCTATATCGGCCTGTTTTTCATAGCCCTGCCCATTTCGTTGTCGCCCATCGTGGTCATGGACGGAGATATTTTCGACGGCTGGATGCTGCTCTCCGTATTCATAGTGGTATGGGCTTCGGATGTGGGCGCTTTCTGTATAGGTTCCCTGTTAGGGCAGCGTCCGGGTTCATTGAGACTCGCTCCGGAAATCTCCCCGAACAAGTCATGGTGGGGCTTCGGCGGGGGAGTGGCGTTCAGTATAGCTGCGTCCATTCTGCTGCATTACCTCACCTGGTTCCCCTTCCCCCTGCTGAACTGCATAATACTCGGCGTCATCGTAGGTGTGGGCGGAGTATTCGGAGACCTTTTCGAGTCGGCGTGGAAGCGGCGCTACGGAGTGAAGAATTCGGGCAAGCTGATTCCCGGACATGGGGGAATGCTGGACCGTTTCGACAGCAGCTTGGTGGCAATTCCACTCAGCTTTGTCTATCTCGCGATTTTCAATCTGATATAGTAGTTTCCTGTTTTCAGGCTGGCGGGTAGACTCGCCCTGGGCACTCAGAGAACCAGCAGGCTCAGGGCCATTATCAGCATACCCGCGATAATCCCGGCTACGCCATAGTGGTGACGGCCATACTTTTCCGTACCCGGCAGAAGTTCGTCAAAGGAGATGTAGACCATTATGCCGGAGACGAATGCGAGCAGCAGGGCGTTGACCGTGGGAGTCCAGAACGGAAGGAGGAAGAGAAAACCTATGAGCGCACCCACTGGCTCGGCCATTCCGGAAAGGAAGGAATAGACGAAGGCCTTCTTCCTGCTGCCGGTGGACTGGTATATGGGGACCGACACCGCAATGCCTTCGGGGATGTTGTGAATGGCAATGGCGAAGACTATGGGCAGGGCAATCTCCAGGTTTTCAAGGGCTGAGGTAAAGGTGGCGAGACCCTCAGGGAAGTTGTGTATTCCCAATGCGAGGGCCATCATTATTCCCGTCCGTTTCAACTGCCCCGGTCGGGGTTTTTCATCGGCAAGGTGGACTTCATGCGGATTCTCGTCCTCGGGAACGAGCCTGTCGATTATGGCAATAAAGGCTATGCCTGCGAAGAAGGCGATTATGGACTTCAGTTCGCCGGATACCTTTCCCCCCGCATCGGTGAGCATGGTGGCAGCCTGGGGCATGAGTTCCATGAACGAGACGTAAATCATGACTCCGGCGGACAGACCGAGGGCAAAGGAGAGGAAGCGCGTGTCGGTCTTTTTGGCAAGGAGGGCCGTGAGACTGCCTATGCCGGTGGAAAGTCCGGCCAGCATGGTGAGCCCGAAAGCGAGCAAAAATCCCTGTGTATCCCCAATTATGGACATGGCATTTCAGAAATCGTATCGGCTAAGGTAGACGATATGCACGGAATACGCAATAACAATCTTTGATGATATGAATTCCTGAAGAGAGCGCCCTCTCGAAAAATAATCGGGCGCAGGTGCGAAGTCCCCCGGCAGGGGTTGAGACGTCAGGTGGTGACCAAAAGTCCGTTTTTGAGTCAGCTTTAGCGGAGTTTGCGCAGTTCCATGCGGAAAATCATGTAGTAGAGCAGGGCGCCGAGATTGAGGGAGATAGGCAGGCCGAACCAGATTCCCTTGAGGGCGAGTCCGGCGCTGATGCCGAGCAGATAACTTGCCGGAATTGAGACGAGTATGTAGGAAACAAAGGCTATCGGAAGTATGGCCCTTACCTTCTGAATGCCCCTGAGCGAGTTGGAGAGGCAAATCTGCAGGCTGTCCCCGAACTGGTAGAGAATGAAGGGGAGCAGCAGGGTATGGGCGAGTGCACTCACCTCGGCCGATTGGGTGAACATCGAAGTCAAGGGCCTGAAACAGAGCAGAACTATGCCCGAGCATATAAAAATCAGGGTTACGGAGAGTCCGAGGGCGGCCCTGGCCGTAATTCTCAGTTCCCGGTACATTTTTCTGCCGTTGAAACTGCTGATCATTATGGCGGCCGCGCTGCCGGCTGCCATATACATCATATAGCAGATCAGGGAAATGGTAGACATGATCTGGTGGGCGGCAAGGGCCCGGGCTCCGAGCCAGCCAACGAAAATCACCATTACCGAGAAAGATGCGGTTTCCATGGCCATCTGTCCGGAGATTGGGGCGCCCAGTCTGGCTATGCTTGCGGCCATGCCCTTTTCCCTGTATCCCCCGCTGAAGCCCCTGCGGTACTCCGCCATATCGCGGTTCAGGAAGAAATAAGCGGCTATCGCGACCACGCTGAAGAATCTTGCGACCAAGGTGCTGATGCCCGCGCCTGTCAGGCCGAGCTCGGGGAAGCCCCATTTTCCGTATATGAGCAGGTAATTTCCGAGTATGTTCAGCACGTTGCAGCCTATGATTATGCTCATGGACACGCCGGGCCGCATGATTCCGTCGGTGAACTGCTTGAAGGCGTTGAAGAAATAGGTGGTGATTATCGACAGGGAAACGATTATGTAATAGGGCTTTATCAGAGGCAGGAGTTCCTGTGGCTGGCCCATGCGTTCGAGATTCAGGAACAGGACTGCGAGTATCACGGCTGCCGCCACGGCAATTATTCCGCCGGTTTTCAGTCCTTCCCGGAGCAATGCGCCCGCCCTGAGCCTGTCACCCTTGCCTTCGGCATCGCTTATGGGCGGGGTTAGGCCGAGGGAGAAACCCAGACCGGCCGTTACGAGTATCAAGGTGACATTGTTCACGAAGGAGGCGGCGGCGAGTTCTCCTACGCCGTGGCGCCCTATCATGAAGGTGTCGGCAAATGACACGAGCACAACCCCTATCTGTCCCACGACTATTGGGGCTGCGAGGCGGACAAGCTGCCGCATTATTCCTCCGTAAGTTGCCGTACTCATCAGGAAATCCTAAAAGTCCGCGAATTTACGTCAATTTATCGGAAATCTGCCGCACTTACAGTCCTGTCTCACGGAGTCTGACATCATGGGCTAATATTGAAGTCCGCGGTTTGACGGGTCAAATTTGCGTTAAACTGCAATTCTCTCGGAAGTGTTGCATATAATACCAAAATAACCTAAGTTTGCAGGCGTCAAAACGACAGAAACGGCAGTCTACCTTAGTAAAATGTTATCCTATTCAATATTAAACCTTGGTTTTATGCTTAAAAAAACTTATTCCAACATTGTGGCTCTTGCCACTGTCTGCATGCTGGGTCTACTGGCAGGATGTAAGGAAGCGGGTCCGGTAACGGATGTCGAGCCCGCCATGGATTTCAGTATCGTCGAGACAGGCTCTACCTATGTAGACATTGTTCTTAACACAAGCAACATTTCAAGCTATGCGTACAGCGTCCAGCTCAGCGGCGAGGCTGTCGAGCCGGAACTGGATGTACTCTTCGCTTCGGAGAATGTAGGGAGCTGCGTTGACGGTGAGAACACTTTCACGGTAAAAGGACTTGAACCCCTTACCGAATACACCATATACATCGCCGGTATCACTTCTTCCGACGAGTACTACGAAGATCTGCTCACTGCTTCTTTCAGCACTACCGACTACACCGACTATCTCACGCTTGTCCAGACATATTACGACGGCTTCAGGATGCACGTCCGCGTTCCCGAAAGTGTGGCTGAAGCCGGAAACGGCCTGAGGTTTACCCACGCTTGTCTTCCCATGCACATCTATAACAAGCAGTGGGGTACCACCGATGCCGATATGCTTATCTACAACAGCGGAATGTACACCGTGAACGACACCACTCTTATCGTGAACGACGAAACCAATTACTTCGTTGACGAGTGGGGACAGGAGAGCATATATCATTACCCCTACGTGCCTGGTGAACCCATAGTCTTTACCATAGGCGAGTTTGCCTGGGCGGACGATCCCTGGTACGGATCAGGCTATATCGATCCTCTCTTCGACTATACAAGTTACGAGGATGCGGTTTGGGATGCCGGATGGGATTATACGGCTGTGGACGAGACAATCTACTGGACGGGCTATTATGACCAGATGGTCTTCACCATTTCCGATCCCCTTCCGCTCGCAGCTACGGTGAATGTGGATATCTCCACCGCCGCCACCGATGCGACCATTTATTTGACCCCTGAAGAGGGCGTGGCCAAGTACAGCGTTCTCATTGTGGACGATGCAAGCTATGATATGGTACTGACACTGCTTGACGGCAATACCGATTACCTTCAGTGGTTCGTTACAAGCTACTATGCCTACCTTTCATTCGGTACGGAGACCTTTACCGGAAATTATCAGCTTTCACTCAAGGAGTACTTCTATACTGTCAATGCCGAGTC
>CAZMTY010000016.1:21710-37919 GCA_964569595.1 uncultured Muribaculaceae bacterium | reverse complement strand
TAGACGTGTTCCTGTCCGAGCACCCGACTCAGGGCGATGTGTACGTGGTAGACCAGGTGAACCCCGAAACGGGCGAGTTCGATGAGCATAAGGTGATGTACGGCTTTAACAGCGAGCAGGAAGCCCGTGATGCGTATCTTGCCAACTATGAACAGGGCTGGAAAGGTCTTGGCAATATCACCAAGGTCAGCAAGGCGGACTTCAAGAAGTGGGTGGAGAGCAGTGGTCGCAAGACAAAGCCGTTTGCGGAGTATAAGAAGAATGGGGCGCAGAAGAAAGCCGACCAAGCCAAACGCCCCAATTCGCAAGCAATCTTCAACGCATTGCGTAACGCATACGCGAGCGGCAACACAGAAACGATTGCGCAGGCTGAGCAGGCTATGCGAGACTTCATTGAATCGTACACTGGTTCGGCGGAAGGCTTGAACTTGGTGCGGGGAACCTATGAACACTCTATGGGTCAAACCGAAACTATCAAGGATAAGCAATCGCTTGGATATAGACTGCATGACTTCATCGCGAAAACCTGTAAAGATGCCCTAAAAAAGGCGGGTATGCCGGCTGCAATCACTCAGGGCAAGTCAGCCCGCGTCAAGCTTGCCGTAACGACAAAGGACAGTAAGGTGCTCGATGTCTTGGCGCACGAGAACTCCTATGACGTGGTTCGGGCGGTGGCAAACAATCCGAACACGAGCGAGGAGACCTGGAACTATATCAAGAGCCGCGAGTATTTGAACGAAAAAGATATTGCAGCGGCTCAGTCAAAAAGGAAGGCGCAGCGGCAGCCCGTCGCTCAAGAAGGAATAGGGACGCAAGAAGAGGTGCAGCCTGTGGGACGTGGTGTATTCGGGAATATCTATACCCAATTTAAAGGGAAGGCACAGGCGGCAATAGATTTCTTGACCAAGAGAAAAGAAGGATTGGCAAAAGCGGCCTTGCACCACAAGGATATAGGAGATATAGACCTTGTATGGGGAAATAGCAAGATGGGGCTTGAGCATATCACTGCCAAGCACCCGAATATGCTTGACGGACTACAAGAACGTCTTGACGACATGAATGTAGTCGAGGCATCAGATAATCGCATTATATTGGAAAGCAGTACGCACAAAGCGGTTGTAAGCAAAATGCTGGGGCAAGAAAAAACGCCGCAGTGGTTACTTACAGCGTATGAGAAAAGGAATGTCTCGGGCGGTAGTAGTGACATCGTTCCCGAACCCGTAGGCAAGCAGAATGGCACAGCTCCTCTGCAAAACATTCCTTCTGAGGGCAAAAATACTGAAAACTCACAAACTGACAATACTTCGGAGGAAAAAGTTTCAGAGGAGAACCAGTCTGCCGGGACACAGCGGAATGGGAATATATACCAGGTTTACGAAAGGACTAATTCCAAAGGAGAAACGATATATCTCGTAAGTGGCGAAAGGTACGATGAAGAAACCGGCAGCCATGTACCCAAGGAGTTTTCAGACAATTCCGATTATGACGGCTACGGCGACAGAATATTCCGTACGCGCGAAGCAGCAGAGGCCGAAGCCCAGAGTATGCTAAGGGATTATAACGAGCGTCAGAGGCAGCAGTTGGAAGAACGCAAGCGAGCAGAAGAAGCAGAGAGAGAACGCGAGCGTGTAGAGCAGGAAAGAAACGAGCGATACGGAGAAATGTATCAGCGGGCTACGCCCCTGAGAAAGGCCGCTATTGCCAAGGCACTCGAGAAAAAGGTAAGGATAAACGGGGTGAGCAAGTCTGTGGCTGACTTTATTGCAGACTGGTTGCGCGAGGGGACATTACGGGTGGAACAGGAGCAGATGCCTAAGCGGAAATTCGACAGGCGCAAGTACAACCGTATGTCGTCTACGGCAGAACAGAGAGAATATGAGAAATCCCTTGAAGAAACCCAAACCGTCTATCTTGTAAATAGATACGATTTAGGAAAGACAGCCTATGACTACGCTCAACAGTTGCTGAACGAAGGCAAAGCAAAAGCTTCCGAGACACAGACGACCGAGCAGCCCACTCCTTCACAGACCACCGAGCAAAAGCCGGCCAAGAAGAAATCGCAGAGCCGGAAAAAGGAAGCACAGACCGAGCAGACGGAGCAGTCCGCACCCGTAGAAAAGATAGAGGATGTGGGAGAGAAGATTGGCGGAGCACGCAAGGACTTGGCGAGTGAGCTTGCAGAGCGGAAGAAGAAAGCGGAGGAGAATCCGGATGATGTGCTGGCGGATATACGCGGTCTGTCTTTGAGCAAGATATTCAACTTCGATTACGCGAAATTGCGCGAGGAGGGTGTGCCGAATGAAGTCATCACGTTGATGCAGGTAATCCGTGATTCAATCCCTTCCAAGCCGCGAACTGAGTATAAACTCAAACGCTGGGCAGATAAAGTATTTCAGGAGTACCGATGGGTATTGAACCTCGTTACCATGTCGGCAGAGGAGCAGAAAAGGCGGGTGGACAGTTACCTGTACCCCAGGTCGTGGGAAAATAACCGTATGATGATGCAAGCCCGCATGGCATTGGGAGGCTATGACGGAGGCATGCAGATAGGTAAGGCCAAGTTGGTAGAGTTGGGAGCCACAGCGAAGTCCTTCGATAAGGAAGGTAATACGGTGTCGTTAGAGGGGCATTGGTATATATCTGATGCCGGGAAGTATAACGGCAGATACCCTACCCGAGAAGAAGCGGTAGCGGCACTTCGTGCCTTTGCCGGTGATAATGCCATCACGAAAAACGGAAGGAAAGAGGTTAAGTTCTCCGTGTATCATCAGCGGAGTAATGATAGTTACTATATCACCGTGGAGGGCAAACCTTCGATAATCGTTCAGGCCGGCTTCAAGACCGGCAAGGAAGCTTTTGAATACATCAAGGAGCACCGCAGTGAACTGGAAGCCAGCTATCAGGGACTGAGAGACCGTGCAGTCATAGCGTTCCGCGAGCAGCGTCCCCGACAAGGTCGCGATTGGCGTGCCGGCAAGGATGTAAGCGCTGAGGAGTTCCGCGTGACGTTTGGATTCCGAGGGGTGGAGTTCGGCAACTGGACTAATCAGTTAGACCGGCAGACGGCATTGAACAAGGCCTATGATGCTTTGATGGACTTGGCGGAAGCTATCGGGAAGAGTCCCCGTGCCCTGTCTCTGAATGGAGAGTTGGGCATAGCCTTCGGTGCGCGAGGAGGTGGAAATGCAGCGGCGCATTATGAAGCGGATAAGGTGGTGATAAACCTTACCAAGCCTCACGGGGCAGGTGCCCTCGCTCATGAATGGTGGCACGCAGTGGATAACTACTTCGCCCGTAGGAGAGGCGAAAAGCATGGTTACAATACAGACCGAAAAGGGTACACGTACGATTGGCAGAAAAAAGAACGACTCAGCCCTCAGGAAAGAGAGGAAATAACCCACAGCTTCGAAGAACTGGTAGGTGCGATAGATAAGAGCGGGTACGGAGAGCGTAGCCGCCGGTATGCGGATTTGAAATCGGACTACTGGAAAAGACCGACCGAACTCGGGGCGAGAGCCTTTGAGACGTGGGTGGAGCGCAAGCTGTCCGAGAAAGAGATAACTAATGATTTCTTGGTGACATTGAGTTCGCGTTGGGACAATGAGGAACTGGCGTCCCGATATTATCCGTACCCTATGGAAGGGGATTTCGAGACTTTGGATACGGCTTTCGATAACCTGTTCAACGCTATTGAAGAGAAGGTGGATGAGGAGACGGGGAATACTGTGCTGTATAGGGAGGGAGATGCTAACGCTATCGAGCAAGTGAACGAGCGGTTCAATGAAGAGTTGCAACAACAGATTGACGGTACTCTGCCGGAAAATCATGTATATAAACTTGGGAAACCGAGTGGAATTCTGCTTTCCACAGGTATTCCCAACCTACCTATTGAATTGACCGCTACAAGACTGGCAGAAAAAGCAGCACAACGTAACCATGTATTTAAATTGTCAGATGTAAAAAATCTTCCAAAAGCACTGGAAAATCCTATTGCCATATTCAGTTACGGGGACAAAAGTAAAGCCCAGAATGTTATCGTTGAGATTGAAAGAGACGGGAAGAAATTTGTTATAGGATTACACCTCAATCAAGAGAAAGGAGGAATTGTAGCCAACAATATCAGAGGAATATTCCCCAAAGACAATGCGGAGTGGCTCAACTGGATATCGCAGGGTAAGCTATTGTATGTAGACAAAAATAAAATCCAAGACTTGATAGACAAACAGCGAACGAATCTCGCTGACGTTGAATATCTCGACTTGGATTCAGTCACGAAGATAGTGGAAAACTTCGAGAATCCAAATATTTCCGAAGAAAATTCACAAGACGGTACCACTAACGAGCAGAGCTATGCCCCCGAAGCCATAACCCCCGACACCCTATTCGGGCGCAATGAGATGGCAAAGCAGGTGACCGAGCTGGCGGAGAAACTGAACCTTCCCAATGTGGAGGTTGTCACTTCGGTGAGCGGATTGGAGGGAGAGAAAGCCACTGCAAAAGGATTCTATAACCCTCAGACAGGGAAGATAACGGTTGTGATTCCGAACAATGCCAATGTAGCTGATGCCGTGCAGACTCTGCTGCATGAGGCAGTGGCACACTTCGGGCTGCGTCAGCTGTTCGGAGAGAACTTCAACACCTTCCTTGACAACGTGTTCGAGAACGCGTCACCGAAGGTGCGCAGGAGCATTGTAGCCCTGGCGAGCAAGAAAGGCTGGAATTTCCGCACAGCGACCGAGGAATACCTTGCATCCCTTGCAGAGAAAACGAATTTCGAGCAGGCGCAAAATTCTTCATGGTGGCAGAAGATTAAGGACTTCTTCGTTCAGATGTTCGACAAGTTGGGCTTGCCGGGCTTCAAGGGCGCGACCCTTTCGGACAACGAGCTGCGTTACATCCTGTGGCGGAGTTATGAGAACCTGCGGCAGAGCGACCCTAACAGTCTCCTTGCACGGGCCGCCGACATTGCCATGCAGTACGAGCTGGGAGTGGGGCAGTACTCTAATGACGTGCTCTACAGGGACGGCAGCCCCGAGATGCGCGAACAGGCCCTTGTGCGTGACCGCTACGAGCAGCGTATGCGCAGCGGCTGGTATCAGTCCTGGGAGGCCATGCAGGACACCATGCTTTCGCTCAAGGAGTTCATGACCATGGTAGCGGGCAAGGGAACCTACATCGAGGACATAGCGGGATTCCAGAACGCCTATCTGGGAGAGAACCGCCTGTCCTCCGTGAACAAGGCGGAAGCGGATGCGTTTGCCCACCTGCTGTTCAAACCCTTGCTGGACGAGGTGGCAAGGCTTGCCAGGACGGGAGCGGCACGGCAGGAACTCACGGACTACATGTTCGCAAAGCACGGTCTTGAGCGTAACAGGGTAATGGCAGAGCGTGATGCGCAGAAAGCATTCGAGGAGTATCAGAAAAAGCATCCCAATGGCACAAAGACCTTGCAGGACTTCATAGACGAGTACCGTCAGAAGGACTATGCCGGTCTTACTGCCCTGACAGGCTATGAGGATGTGGCGGAAGCCGAACTGGAAGCGGAGCGCATGGTATCCGAGTATGAGAATGCACACGACACCACTACCTTGTGGGAGAGGGTGAACGCTGCGAACAAGGCGATACTCTCCAAGTCCTACGAGAGCGGCATGATGAGCAAGGAGGTCTACGACAACATATCATCGATGTACGAGTACTACATCCCGCTGCGAGGATTCGACCAAAAGACGAGCGCGGAGGCGTATGCCTACCTGAACGACAAACATAGCGCGTTTAACGCCCCATACAAGAAAGCGGAGGGACGCAAGTCCAAGGCGGCCGACCCGCTTGCCTACATGCAGAGCATGGCGGAGAGCGTCATCGCGCAGGGTAACAGGAATACTCTCGTGAAGCAGAAGTTCCTGAACTTCGTGCTGAATAATCCGAGCGACCTTGTGAGCGTGAACAGGCTATGGGTGCAGTATGACGAGGTGGCCGATGAGTGGAAGCCTGTGTTCCCCGACAACATCGACTTGACCGACAGCGCGGCCGAGGTGGAGCGCAAGATGCAGGAGTTCGAGGAGAGGATGAAGCAGCTGGCGGAGGCGGAGCCGGACAAGTACAAGAGCGGACGCGAGGCGGCGAACATCCCGTACAGGGTGGTGACGAGTAACGATTTGCATCAGCATCAGGTTGTGGTGAAGCGGGGCGGCGTGGATTACGTCCTCACTATCAACGGCAACCCGAGGTTGGCTCAGGCTCTGAACGGGCAGACCAATCCCGATAACGACATAGAGGGCTGGATAGGCAAGATTGTCGAGGCGGGACAATGGATGAACCGTCAGCTGAGCGCGTTCTACACCACGCGCAACCCGAACTTCGTTGCCAGCAACTTCATTCGAGACATGCTGTACGCCAACACTATGGCATGGGTGAAGGAGAGTCCGAACTACGCATGGCGTTTCAACCGTAACTTCGCCAGGCTGAATCCGGCAACGATGCTGGTGCTGCTTACGAAGTATCACAACGGCACGCTCGACATGAACAACAAGACCGAAGCCATGTTCCATGACTTCATGATGAACGGTGGAGAGACGGGCTACACGAACATCCGCGACATCGACAAGCACAAGAGCGACATCAACCGCGAGCTGAGGAAGATAAAGCAGCAGAATAACTACCCCCTCCCTGCACTACTTTCTCCATTTCAGATGTAATTTATGGATGAACGGATTTCATTCACCGGGCAGTTCAGTAAAGACGATGCCTTGCTGACGGAAATGACTTTCAGGGAAATGGCCTTGTAAACCAAAGTCTGGAATCTCCGGCTGTCCTCCTGAGGATAACGGGTCGCTATCACCTGGTTGCGGAAATCGGCAGAAGTGTTCTTCTTGATGCAGTAGCCCTTGTACCTTTGTTCGGTTATGACGCCCAAGCCCTTTGCCTTGTACATCATGGCATCAATGGATATACCATACTGTTTCTGGAGTGGGATAAGCTCCTGTAAGGAAATATCCTTTCTGGATGCCCCGACAATTTCAATGAATTGGGAAGAAGGCAGGAGCATTTCATTGGCAAACACATTGCACAACCTTTCCTTGTCCTTGTCCTGCATCTCGCTGTCAAAATGCAGCAGAAGATGCCCCAACTCATGCAAGGCAGTAAATCGCTGACGCTCGGCCGCTGCCTGCTTGTTCACGATAATGACGGGATGAACATTATTCACGAAACCGCTCAGGCCGTCAAATTCTTCATCGGTTTCAAGCTGTATGACTTTGATACCGTTTTCTTCCAACAGAAAGGTGATGTTGTTGATTGCATCCTCCCCGAGCTTCCAGTCACCGCGCAGCCGGTCGGCGATTTCTTTAGCATCCTCAGGAGTTGCGACGGTCTTGTCACTGTAATCCACGGTAAACAGATTGTCCATTTCCAGAAGATTCTCTATTTCGAGATACCGCTCTATCTCATCTACAACTTTTTCCTTGATAGCCTTAAGAGAAGATACTTTGAGTTTGCTCTTTTTGCGGAACTCCATGCCGTCGAGAGACACGGTGTATGGCCGGAAGAAGAAATCCACACTTACATTCAACGCCTGTGACAGGTCAATCAGTGCGGTGCTGTCCGGCATCATCTTCCCGTTCTCGTACTTTGAGATGGACTGCTTAGACACCGGATTCTTCATCCTTTCGCGCAGATTGTCCATTGACAATCCCCGCATCAGTCGTGCGCTTTTCAGCCTTCTTGCAAATACTTCGTTTACCATACGTTAGTTTTAGTTTACAAAAATAGTAAATTTATCCTATTTTGTAAACTAAGGCAGTTGGTTCTTCCAAAATGCTCCCCCCTTTAGCAAGCTGATGATTTACACAAAAGTTTACTTGCATAGAAACTCTACAGTATCTTTGCAGAGTAACATTTTGAGCCCAATGAGCGGACGAAGACTAAGAGTAACATTTATGGACGCAGCGAGGGAGTTTGTATCTTCCTTGCCAAAAAGACGCAGAAAACGCCTAAAAAGGAGATAGAAAAGGCAGAGAGATTAAGAAAAGAATACTTCAACGATAAAAACAAATAGTTATGGCAAAGATGAACTTAACCCCACTTAGCGTGGTGGTAGATGAGGTTTGGGGAGAAAAGGGCACTCCGGAGCGGGATGCAATGGAAGCCAAGCTCAAAGAGGATTTGCAGGCTTATTACATTGGGGAGGCTATCAAGGCCGAAAGGCTCAAACAGAACCTCACACAGGAGGAGTTAGGAGCTAAAGTAGGTGTGAAGAAGTCGCAAATATCCAAACTTGAGAGCGGGAAGTGCATAATAACCCTCCCTACCATGAGTAAAGTTTTTAAGGCTTTGGGATTTGACTCTGCCTCTCTTGATTTGGGGATAGGCGGAAAGGTTGCTTTGTGGTAAGAACATAAGGCAGGAACTATAAGGAGGACGCACTCCTTGCATTTATACCTTTGAACACGGCCTCTCAGGCCATTCCGGACCACATTCAAAGACCTACAAAAAGCTATTTCTGCATATAAGTAATAATCTTCACAAAGAGATGCAAATCAATGCGTTATGCGCATTTTGTCACCCGAAATGTCCACCCCGCCCAAAAAACTGTATTTGGCCAAATAAAAAATCAGAAAACCTCCGGAAACGCTACATATTGCGCAAGTTGGAGATTTTCTGATCTTAAGCGAATATAATTCGTAGTCCCTACAGGAATCGAACCTGTATTTAAGGTTTAGGAAACCTTCGTTCTATCCGTTGAACTAAGGGACCATCCGCCTTTCGGCGATTAAGCGTCTTATTCTGCGTCCATCTGAACAATCTGACGGCCTCTGTAGTATCCGCACTCAGGACACACGCGATGATAAATCAACGAAGCCCCGCAGTTTGAGCAGGTACCGAGAGTAGGCACGGGAGCAAAGTCGTGGGTACGACGCTTGTCCCTGCGCTGCTTTGAAATTCTGTGTTTAGGATGTGCCATTTTATTGTCTTTTAATATTATTACTTACTCAAAAACCCTGTAGTCTCAGGATTACACTCCCCTTCGTCATGCACCCTCTGCAGGGGCAGCGATACACACACGTAATCATACACGTCCTGACTTAAATCGAGTTCCGTTCCTTCGGCAACGTATGACTCGGAAAAGGAGACCGTAACCGGTATCTCCAGCTCCTCCAGGCATCTGTCGCAAGCCACCGTAACTCTTCCCCGGACTTCACAGTCGGCCGAAGCAGTGACCCCGCGCCAGTCAAGCCTGACGTCAACCTCAAAATCGGCTCCGATAATCTCGGAATTGCCGAACTCTTCAAAGAACTCCCGACCAATGTGCCAGCTGAACTCGTTCAGACCGGCCTTCAAATCAACGATTCTGACTACAAAGGGTTGCAAAGGTAATAAATTTTTCTTTTATCTGAAACTGTTTACAATTTTTACAGGCTATTTTCGCTGTCATTGTTCCTTTTCCTCGCAATGGGATCGAGAAGAATCTTGCGTATCCTCATGTGGTGAGGAGTCACCTCGACGAGTTCATCCTCCTGAATGTACTCCAGAGCCTCTTCCAGCGAGAATTTAATTGCAGGCGGAAGTATAATCTTCTCATCGGAGCCGGCCGCACGTACATTGGAGAGTTTCTTGGTCTTGCATATATTGATATTCAGGTCCCTTTCCCTGGTATGCTCCCCCAAGACCTGGCCGGCATAAATATCCTCTCCCGGTTCTACGAAGAAACGTCCGCGGTCGAGGAGCTTGTTGATTGAATAGGCAATGGCGGTACCGGTCTCGATGGACACGAGCGAACCGTTGTTTCTTCTCTCTATATCGCCTTTGTACGGCTGGTATTCCTTGAACCTGTGGGCAACCACCGCCTCCCCCTGAGTTGCGGTGAGCAGGTTGGAACGCAGCCCCATAAGACCCCTTGTGGGTATCTCGAACTCGAGCAGGGTACGGTCGCCGCGGGGCTCCATGTGTATCAACGCTCCCCTTCTGCGGGTGGAAATCTCAATGGCGGCTCCCACAAACTGCTCGGGAACCTCCACGGAAAGCTCTTCGACAGGCTCGCACCTCTGGCCGCCTATGGTCTTGTCTAGCACCTTGGGCTGTCCGACCTGGAGCTCGAAGCCCTCCCGGCGCATCGTCTCAATCAACACGGAAAGATGCAGCACTCCACGCCCGTAGACCACAAAGGAATCCGCAGTGAGTCCGGGCTTTACCTTCAGGGCCAGATTCTTCTCCAACTCCTTCTCGAGGCGCTCCTTGATGTGTCTGGAGGTCACGAACTTTCCGTCCTTACCGAAGAAAGGCGAATTGTTAATCATGAACAGCATGCTCATGGTGGGTTCGTCTATGGCTATGGGAGCCAGGGCCTCGGGATTCTCGTAATCCGCAATGGTATCACCTATTTCGAAGCCGTCTATGCCTACCACGGCGCAGATGTCGCCGCACCTCACCTCCTCCACATTCGACTTGCCGAGCCCTTCAAAGACCATGAGCTGTTTGATTTTCTGCTTCTGCACCACATCGTAGCGCTTGCACAGGCTCATATACTGCCCTGTCTTCAATGAACCGCGGGTGACCTTGCCCACGGCTATACGACCGACGTAGGGCGAATATTCGAGCGAGGATATCAGCATCTGGGGCGTACCTTCCACCAGTTCCGGAGCAGGTATAACGTCCAAAATCACATCAAGCAGGGGGGTAATGTCCTTGCCGGGCTTCTTCCAGTCCAATGACATCCAACCCTGTTTCGCGGAGCCGTAGACTGTAGTGAAGTCCAGCTGCTCGTCGGTGGCGTTCAGATTGCACATCAGATCGAAAACCTCTTCCTGCACCTCGTCCGGGCGGCAGTTGGGCTTGTCCACCTTGTTAATCACTACGACGGGCTTCTTGCCCATCTGCAGGGCCTTCTGAAGCACGAAGCGCGTCTGGGGCATACAGCCCTCGAATGCGTCCACGAGAAGCAGCACGCCGTCGGACATGTTAAGCACCCTCTCCACCTCTCCGCCGAAATCACTATGCCCCGGAGTATCTATGATGTTGATTTTTACACCCTTGTATGTAACTGACACGTTCTTTGCCAGAATGGTGATGCCCCTCTCCCTCTCCAGGTCGTTGCTGTCGAGTATGAGCTGGCCCAGGTTCTCGGGCTGACGCACCAGATTCGCCTGGTATATCATTCTGTCCACCAGGGTCGTCTTGCCGTGGTCCACATGGGCAATGATTGCAATATTTCTGATTTCCTGCATATTCCCTCTCTAAAAATCTTGCAAAGTTACTTATTTCCGCTCAAAAATCATAGGGCCGGGCTGCCTGCATACAAGTTTGCTTTGCGCTTCACTTTTGTCTATATTTGCGAGTTATGTTTATCGGACGGTATGTACCCGCCGTTCTTGCGGCAGTTTTGGTCACGCTCTCCTCCTGTGGCGTCGATGCAGGAAACGGAGACGACGATGCCCCTGCCTTATCGCAGGAGAGCGGGATTCTTCTGTCCGGAGTGCCGTCCGACGCACTCGCAATAGCAGCCAGAGAGCGTTGCAGTGAGGCCGTGGCCCTGCTTGACTCCACCCATCTGCTGCGCCGCATAGCCTACGGCAAACTCGACAAGTCGAAGGCCATAATCTCATGGAGTTACAACAGCAGCCTTACCCCAGTACTTACGATTGACGTCGGCCGAAGCAATTCCAACAGCGAGGAAGCCTCAAGGATATGCTCCCAAGCCGACAGCCTCGGGCTGTATTGGCGCTTCTACAGGGCAGACAGTCTCGGAATCAAGCGCTCCATGCTCATACTCTGCCCTTCCGAGTCCCTGATGACGGCCGTCTCAAGACACGTCTCCGGGGGACGCTCCATAATGGACGCTCCCGACTTCCCCGCTGCGCTGGCCATGGCCGGGCAGTCAGGCAATTATACTATACTGCGCTGCAGCGGTGCGGCCTTCCTGATGCCCGGGGACTTCGTCAAAGACATATTCCCCCGCAGGGCCGCGACCCGTTTTCTCCAGTCAGTATCGGACTGGATTACCATAGTACCGTCAGGCCGGTCGGGTTACAGACTGTATCCGGTGAAGGGCGGTGAACCGTCATACTTCAGCAATATGCTCGAAGCCCTGCCCTACTCCCCGAGCCGCCTTGGGGAAATCCTTCCCTCCGACACGGAATTTGCCATTTCCCTGCCGATTTCTCTTCCGGCATTCCGCCAGGAATATGAGAAGTATCTGGACGCATCCGTCAGGCTGACCGCCTACAACAGGCAAATCGAGGCCCTCGGGAAAAATTGCGGAAAGAATCCCCTCAACTGGGAGAAGGAGAATGACGTGCGCGAGGTGGCCCTCGTGTTCAGGGCGGGCAAGGCTGTAGTGCTCGTGCGTCCGGCAAAGGGCAGGTCCGATTCGGAAGCACACGAAAACGCATACAGGGGATTCACAGGAAGCCTTTACGGCTCGGCGTTCTCGCTCGCTGACGATTATTTCGCCGCAAGCAAGGACGGATGGACTGTCATAGGCAGCGAGGAGGCGGTAAACGACTTCCTCTCGGCCGACACGCAAGGAATCAAATGGCCGTCAAAGGCCGCACATATAGTAATGTATAAGTCCGGGCATCTCTTGTGCTGGGACAAAAAAGGTATTTATTTATGGTTTTCAAATCAGTAAACAAACTTATCGAAAAGAGCGTAAAAGAGCACTGGGACAGGGACGCCCTCTCGAATTACGAAGGCATTACACTGAAATACAAAGACATAGCGCAGAGAATCCAGTTCCTGCACATAGCCTTCGAGAGATGCGGCCTGGAGAAAGGCGACAAGGTGGCCCTCTGCTCGCGCAACCAGGCAAACTGGGGGGTATGTTTCCTTGCCGCCACCACCTACGGAGCTGTAGCGGTGCCCATACTCCATGAATTCAAGGCCGAAAGCGTACACCATCTCGTGAACCATTCCGAAGCCAAGGTGCTGTTCGTGGACGAGGTAATCTGGGAGGGACTTTCCGAAGCCGAAATGCCCGGCCTGCAGGTAATCGTCCAGATGAACACCCTGAAGTTCATCTACTCGAGAAAACCCGGCGCCCAGGAAATAAGGGACAAGATTACCGGCATCTTCCAGGAAATGTTCCCCAAGGGATTCACCCGCGATGATGTCAACTATTACGAGGACGGCCCGGACGAACTGGCGTTGATCAACTACACTTCGGGTACTTCGGGTTTCTCCAAAGGCGTGATGATTCCCTACAGGGCCCTGTACTCCAACATCGAGTTCGCAATCGGGGCAGAACCCCAGATGAACTGTGAGTCCAATGTGGTGGCCATGCTGCCTTCCGCCCACATGTACGGAATGATGTTCGAATTCCTTTTCGAGATAACGGTGGGTGCCCATGTACACTTCCTCACCCGCATGCCGAGCCCCAAGATTATCATGCAGGCCTTCGCCGAGGTACGACCCGACGTAATCATTGCCGTACCGCTCATCATCGAAAAGGTCTACAAGTCAAAGCTCAAGCCCATACTCGACCACAACAGACTCTTCTTCAAGGTGCCCATACTCGACAAGGTGCTCCAGAAGAGAGTGCGCAGCGAACTCGTAAGTTCCTTCGGGGGCAATTTCGAGGAAATCATACTCGGCGGCGCCGCATTCAACCCTGAGGTGGAGAGCTTCTTCCACAAGATAGGTTTCCCCTACACCGTCGGCTACGGCATGACCGAGTGTGCTCCGATAATCTCATACGCCCACTGGAACGAGGCGCGGCTGCTCTCCTGTGGCAAAGCTGCGCTGAACATGCAGATACGCATCGATTCCAGCGACCCCGAGAACATCCCCGGCGAGGTTCAGGTCAAGGGTCCCAACGTATTCCTCGGCTACTACAGGAACGAGGAGGCCACCAAGGCTTCCTTTACTGAGGACGGCTGGTTCAAGACAGGCGACATGGGAGTGATAGACAAGGACGGTTATCTCTATCTGCGCGGAAGGTCGAAGTGCATGATACTCGGCCCCTCCGGCCAGAACATATATCCCGAGGAACTCGAGGCCACGATAAACACGGTCACCTACGTGGTTGATTCCCTCGTAATCGAGGACAAGGGTGGCGCACTCACAGCCCTCATCTATCCCGACTACCATCAGGCGGAACTCGACGGACTTGACGGCAACGCCCTGGAGAAGCGTCTGATGGACTCACTTCCGGAGATAAACAGACAGCTGCCCTCGTATGCCCAAATCAGGCGTATAGAGTTCCTCCCCGAGGACTTCGAGCGTACTCCCAAGCGTAGCATCAAACGCTACCTCTATCAAAGGACATAATGAAAAAATTTGACGAAAAGTACATAGCGATGGCCCAGATATGGGCCGAAAACTCTTATTGCAAGCGCAGGAAGGTGGGTGCCCTTATAGTCAAGGACAATATGATTATATCCGACGGCTATAACGGCACTCCGTCCGGCTTCGAGAACATCTGCGAAGACGAAAACGGCATCACCAGGCCTTACGTGCTGCATGCGGAAGCGAACGCGATAACCAAGGTCGCCAAGTCAGGCAACAGTTCGGCCGGAGGCACGCTTTATGTAACGGCCGCCCCTTGTATTGAATGCTCGAAACTGATAATCCAGGCGGGCATACGCAGGGTCGTGTACAAGGACGAATATCGCCTTACGGACGGGGTAGACCTGCTCGCGAGGGCAGGAATAGAAGTAGAAAAAGTCGATTAAATGAAGAAAACTTTACTTGCAGCGCTGCTGGGAGTGGCCATAGGAGTGCTGACTGTGCTTGCGGTGCAGTCTGTCGCGAGGCGTAGCCACAAATTCGGGGTAAGAGGGAACAACTGGCGCAAGGTTGAGCTGATACTCAACAGTATAGACCTGAACTACGTGGATTCGGTAGACAGGAAGAAAGTCACGGACGCGATAGCGATGGCCGCACTCTCCGCCCTGGATCCCCACTCGGTATATATGTTGCCCCAGACCCTCGAGGCTACTGAGGAGGACCTTGCCGGCAACTTCGACGGCATAGGCATACAGTTCAACGTCCCCAACGACACCGCCGTGGTCATTGAGGTCATTTCCGGAGGCCCGTCCGAGAAGATAGGACTGCAGGCCGGAGACCGTCTGATTAAGGTCGACAGCACCGTCATAGCCGGAGTGGGCTTCCCCCAGGACAGCATGGTGCGCAGGATGAAGGGAAAGGCGGGCACCAAGGTGCAGATTACCGTGAAGCGCGGCGATGAGATCATACCTTTCGAAATCACCCGTGGAAGAATCCCGACCCATTCCGTGGATGCTTATTTCATGGTCAATGACACCACAGGCTACATACGGCTCTCCAAGTTCTCCCGTACCACTTCCGCCGAGTTCCAGGCAGCCGGAATCGTACTGCTCAGCCGGGGAATGAACAGGTTGATACTCGACCTGCGCAACAATTCGGGAGGTTTTCTCGACCAGGCCCTTACTCTGTCCAACTTGTTCCTTTCGGACGGAGACCCCATAGTCTACATGGAGGGGGCGCACCGCAAGCGTGAGGACTTCAAAGCCGACGGCCAAGGGCTGTTCCAGAACATTGAACTCAGTATCCTGATAAATGAGGGTACAGCCTCCTCGAGTGAAATACTGGCCGGGGCTCTCCAGGACAACGGCAGGGCTACAATAGTCGGCAGGCGCTCATTCGGCAAGGGGCTTGTCCAGGAGCCTTTCTATTTCAGCGACGGAAGCGGGATGCGAATCACGGTGGCAAGATTCTACACTCCCTCCGGCCGGTGCATACAGAAACCCTACAGCGACGATTACGATTACGAAGTGTTTAAACGCTATGACAGCGGGGAAATGGTAAATGCCGACAGCATGAGGATAGAATACGGCGGCATACTTCCCGATGTTTTCGTGCCTATCGACACTACCAAGGCCGGGGCGTTCTATGTAGGCTGCAACCGCAAGGCCACCACCATGCGCTTCGCCTCCGACTGGTTCGACTCCCACAAGAACGAACTATCTTCGATAGACAATTACGATGTACTGCTCGGCTACCTCGAGGGTGCTGGTCTGGAACACAGTTTCCTCGACTTCGCGGCCCGCAAGGACGGTCTGAAACCTTCCCCCGAAGAATGGGAAAAGGACAAACAGTACATCATGACACAGCTTTATGCCTTAATCGGCCGGTACTCAAAGTTGGGCGACAACGCCTACTACCACCTGTTCCTCCAGACAGACCAGACTTTCAAGGTCGCTATGGAAAACAGCCATTCTCCCAATTCAAAAATTTAAT
>CAZMTY010000016.1:0-21610 GCA_964569595.1 uncultured Muribaculaceae bacterium | reverse complement strand
AATGATTGACATCGGCTTTGTCATTTGCTTTCTCGCTTTTGTACTCGTGCTTTGCGTAATACTCAACAACGCTTCGCACAAGATAGGTATGCCGATGTTGCTCGCCTTCATCGTGCTCGGCATACTGATGGGCAACGTGGGCCCGCGCCCCATACGCTTTGATGACTATTCCTTTGCCGAAAACTTCAGCACGATAGCCCTGATATTCATAATGTTCTATGGCGGTTTCGGCACGAGGTGGAAATCGGCGAAGAGCGTAATCGTACCCGCAGGAATACTGGCCAGTGTCGGAGTGGTGATTACCGCCCTGGTAACCGGGCTTTTCTGCCGTTTCGCACTCAACTGGGACTGGATAACGAGCATGTTGATGGGCTCCGTGGTGGCCTCTACCGATGCCGCTTCCGTGTTCTCCATACTGCGTTCCCACAAACTCGGCCTGAAAAACAATCTCGCGCCCATGCTTGAAATCGAGAGCGGCTCGAATGACCCGTTCTCCTATATGCTCACAATAGTGATGATTTCCCTGCTGACCGGGGCAAATACCAGTGTGGGCAGCGTTTCATGGATGCTCTTCGCCCAGATATTTTTCGGCGCGGGTCTCGGCCTGCTTATAGGCAAACTGGGAACCTACGCCATGAAGCACATGCACTTCTCCACCTCCGGCTTCGATTCCCTGTTCATCCTGGCAATAGCCCTGTTCTCTTACGGAATCCCTGACCTTATAGGCGGCAACGGCTACCTGAGCACCTACATCGTGGGACTCATGCTCGGTAACTGCAAAATCAAGGAGAAGAAGAGCCTGGTGAATTTCTTCGATGGAATAACCGGACTGATGCAGGTGCTGATTTTCTTCATGCTCGGTCTGCTCGCAAGACCCGCCGAGATGGGGAAGGTCCTGCTGCCCGCCGTGCTGATTTTCCTTTTCATGACCTTCGTTTCACGTCCCCTTTCAATTTTCCCCGTGCTTACGGCTTTCCGCAAGTATTCTTTCAAGCAACAGACCTTCGTTTCCTTTGTCGGGCTCAGGGGAGCTTCTTCAATCGTGTTTGCAATCTTCGCGACCGTAAGGCAGGACGTGATAGGCAACGAAATCTTGAACATAGTCTTCTGCATAGTCCTACTGTCCATTTCACTCCAGGGCTCTTTGCTGCCTTTCGTGGCCAAGCGGCTCAAAGTCACGGACGAGGATAGCGACGTAATGACCACATTCACGGATTTCAGCGAAGAGACCAACTTGATTTTCAGCCAGATAGAAGTGCATTCGGGAGACAACTGGGACGGGCGCAAGGTCAGCGAACTCGCACTGCCCAGACACATACTGATATGCAAGGTCATACACGGCGACGGCTCTACATCCGTACCTGACGGCAACACCCTGCTCCAGTCAGGCGACGTTGCCATTGTCTGTACTCATGCGTATATGGGAGATTACACCATGATGCTTGCGGAGAAGGACATTACAGCCGAAAGCAAGCTATGCGGCATGAGTCTGGCCGAGTATAACCCCAGCGACGGCCAGGTCCTCCTCATCCGCAGGAACGGCAAAAACATCATCCCGAACGGAGACACTGTATTAGAGTGCGGAGACCATATCTATTACAACAGGAAGTAAGTACCGGCGGATTTTTCAACTGTCCCACCCTCCGGATTCGGCAGGCCGGACGCTTGTAATCCCCCTGGAGCGTAGGGGGATTTCGCGTTTGCGCCCAATTTTTGCGGATTTTTTCGCTTTCCTCTTTATCGGCAGCATTTCTTACGCCAGTCAGATAAGTTGAGTAACTGACTCCTGTCTGTTGCAGGTACGGCTTCAATGTCAGACCACTTTGTTGCACCTGCAGCTCCACACTTTAAATTCAGATCTGTTCATTACGATTGAGGCTTGGTTGCTTGTCTCGACATGTTTGTTGTCACGAGCGCAAAACTACAACCAAACCCCTTGCCGGTCAATGTGTATTTGTTCGAAGGCTTATGATTTTTCAGGTCAATGGGAAGAAAATTAGCCTCTCAGGGAGCCGCAAGGTAGCATACTTGAGGGGCGTTTTCAATTTAATATTTCCCTGTCTTTACTTTTACCTTTCCCTCAAAAGCCGTCCGCTTAAGCTCCCTACTCCGGCCTGTATCATCCACAGCTTGTTAATCACAAATATTCATCGACCTCGTGGAGTCAAAAAATCCTTGCAACTCTTTAACAATATGTCTATTTTAGGCACTTGCAAAAGTTGGAAAATAAAAAGGACACATGGAACAAATAACCATTAAAATAACCCCTCAATTAACAGAAGCCGTACAAAAATACGATTGGCTGGGGAATTTCTCAGAAGGATTAGCCAAGGTTTGGAAAGACGGTTTATGTGGATTTATAAACAAGAATGGGGAGGAAGTCATTCCTTGCATATACGATGATATAGAGGATTTTTCAGAAGGTTTGGCACTGGTTGAGAAAGGCGATTTGTATGGATTTGTAAACCAGAATGGAGAAGAGGTCGTTCCTTGTAGATACGATTTTGCATGGGATTTCTCAGAAGGTTTTGCAACGGTTCGTAAAGGCGATTTGCTTGGATTTGTAAACAAGAATGGGGAGGAAGTCGTTCCTTGTAGATACGATGTAGCAGGTGATTTCTCAGAAGGATTGGCAGTGATTCAGAAAGACAGTTTGTATGGATATATAAACAAGACTGGGGAGGAGGTCATTCCTCGTAAATACGATGAAGCATGGCCTTTCTCAGAAGGATTTGCAATAGTTCAGAAAGGCGGCTTGTGGGGATTTATAAACAAGAATGGGAAAGAGGTCATTCCTTGTATATACGATGATGTATGGGAATTTTCAGAAGGATTGGCGAGGGTTCAGAAAGACAGCTTGTGGGGATTTATAAACCAGAATGGCGAGGAAGTCATTCCTTGTAGATACGATTGGGTATGGGATTTCTCAGAAGGATTGGCATTGGTTCAGAAAGACGACTTGTGGGGATTTATAAACAAAAATGGGGAAGAAGTCATTCCTTGTAGATACGATGCAGCAGAGGATTATGTAGAAGGATTAGCAATGGTGAAAGATGACTTGTGGGGGTTTATAAACCAGAATGGGGAAGAGGTCGTTCCTTGTAAATACGATCAACAAGCAGAGACTTTTCCAGAAGGATTAGCAATAGTTCTGAAAGACGGCCTGTACGGATTTATAAACCAGAATGGAGAAGAGGTCGTTCCTTGTATATATAATGATGCAGAGGATTATTCGGATGGATTAGCCAAGGTTTGGAAAGGCGACTTGCTTGGAGTTGTCAATAAGAATGGTGAGGAGGTCATTCCTTGCAGATACGATGGAATAGGAGATTTCTCAGAAGGATTAGCCAAGGTTTGGAAAGGCGGTTTGTGGGGCTTTGTAAACAAAAATGGAGAAAAAGTTATTCCATGTATATACAATGAGGCTGGGGATTTTCACGAAGGATTCGCAACGGTTAGAATTGCCGAAAAATGGGGTTATGTGGATAAAAATGGGAATAGCACATTCGGGGATAGATGAAGAGAGATTGATGTATTATTTGGTTATAGTATATGAAACAATTCAGTCAAAAAGTCATTGAAGAACTCGGCTCTTATGTTTATGCTTTGATAGACCCAAGAGACGACAAGATATTCTATATCGGTGAAGGTCGCAATAATAGAGTGTTCCAGCATTGCGCTGCAGCAATTCATGGGGATGACGCAACACTAAAGCTTGACACCATTCGTGAAATTCTTGACTCGGGCTTGGAGGTCGGTCATTATATTCTTCGTCACAAACTTTCAAAAGATGTGGCACGCCAAATGGAGTCATTGCTGCTTGATGTTCTGACTTATCCTGCATTTAATACAGAACATGTACTGACAAACATCCAGGGTGGGTATCATCAGTGGGATGAAGGAATCAAGACAGTACAAGAACTAGATATTATCTATAACTGTGAAAAAATCAATATCGATTCAAAAGATATAGGCCATATATTATTAGTCAGTCTGAACAAGAGCTATGATTTAGCAAAAGCAAAAATTAGAAGAGTAGATTTATCTGAAATAACCAGAAAATATTGGCTCGTATCACGTTCCCGTGCCGAAGAAATACGTTACGTGCTGGGAGTATATCGCGGAATTGTCAGGGCCGTGTTTAAAGTGGAAGGTTATAACTGGTTAGAAGAAAACGAAGAGACCAAACAAAAATTTAAAAAAGAAAGGTGTTGTTTTGAAGGGAAATTGGATGAGAGCTCACCTTACATAAACAAGGATGTAACTGATTATCCGTTTGGAAGTGGAGCTGCTATCCGTTATGTTTAGGAGGTATGGAGTTTCGCGACAATGGATGTTTCCGCTTTCGACTCTCTGTAGCCATCAGAATTTTTGACCTCGTAAATTCTACCAACCGTTTTTGTCAAATATACCCGTAAATTTAGTGGACACTTGGATACCTACAGACAAAGAACAAGGGCAACCCGTTCTGTCAGATTGACTTTTGGGGTTACCCTTGTTCTGTGCGCGGGATGAGAGTCGAACTCACACGTCGCAATTGACACTAGCTCCTGAAACTAGCGCGTCTACCATTTCGCCACCCGCGCTGCACGGATTGCAAATATACAAACTTTTTAGAAAATCACGGGTGTCCGCAAAAACTTTTGTTCAATTCATCGCAATTTGGCGAGTTCCGATAAAGTTAGGCAAGAGCGCCTCAAAAGTATGCCTGTGACAATGATAAAAAGTCTGCCGATCTTTTCTTTTAGACTTTCAATGACCTGTTTTCAACATTTTACAAGCAAGACCACGGAAACAGGGTATTCACGGGTTTCACCCAGCATCCGCTTTACACGAATTTCCGGGCCTCCATGCGGGCATACCCTCCGGATTGGGCGGCATCAGAAAATGTAGGTCAGTGCGACAATAAAATCAGCCGGCATGACGAAATACTTGGCACCACTGTCTATCACTTTCCCGCACTCCGGACATTCGTACACCGTATAAATGTCATAACCCGACCATAGCGCTATACCGAAATCGAGGTTCAGACTTGGCGAAAGCATATAAGTATAACCTGCTCCGAGCCCGAGCCCGAATCTGTCGCCTTCGGAGGTCTCCGGGGACAGAATGCCGCCGGCATTGTATTCCTGATACCTGGCATCGGCTTCAAGCCACCATCCGGAATAAACATACCACGGCCAGTAACGTATCCCCGTACTGACTGCCCTCTGTTTGTGCTGCATAATGTCCTCGCCCTTCCCGTAGGAAAAAGGATTGTACTTCAGGGCAGTGTTTACGCTCCAGTGCCTTGCGAACCCGTAGGAAGCTTCGAGGTTAAGGGTAACAAAATCCGCATAGTCCAGAATATTCGTCGACAAAGCGAAATTCTGGGCGCGAAGTCCGTGCGTTGCTGCAAAGAGCAGAAGCAATAAAAAGATTTTTTTCATAGTTATATAAAGTTTAAGTTGTGTCTCTGACCCGTCCAAAGGGGACCCAAAAGCGACTTTTGTTCATCCCCTTACGTCTTTCTTCGAGAGACCGGGCCCGTCCAAACCCCTGCGCCCCGTGCCAGGGGATTTCTCATCTGCCCCGTTTTCCCCGGGGCCCGCTCCCTTAATGAGTTGACCGCGTCCGGTTCAGGCAAGCCTGTAAGGGTCACCTTCCCGGGATATAAAGGCCGGCCTTGAGCGGCGAAACCTGGCAAGATTTGGCGCGGAGCAGGCCGGGGTATGAACCCGAAGGCCGGCCATGTAAAATCAGTTATAACGGCTGAAGGCCTGGACTATGGCGCTCTTGAACTCGGGATACAGGCTCGTAAGCTTCTTCTTCAACATTTCCCTGCTGTCTATATCCGATGTCAGAGCTGCAAATATCTTGTACCTGTCGAGCCCCCTGTCATCCAGATAGAGGAAAATCTGGGGATAGAACCAGTAGTCCGCGCCGAATACCTTCTCCTCGTCATCATACCTTTCCCTGTAAAACTGGCTTTGCATATAGTAGCCCCACATTTCCCCGACTTCACAGTAGCCGTAATTGTTCTCTGTCCCCGTGCCGTAAGTGATGAAACCCGAGCTGATGTATGAAGTGACGATATACTCGATATACTTGTCCCAATAGTCCGTGCCCACCTGCATGAAATGGCTCGCATGCGCAAGTTCATGAATAGTTCTCGAATAAATGTCCGCGTATGATTCGGCGTCCTTGATGCCTATGGTCAGGTCTGGGAGGAATATCTTGAGAAGGATGGCGTATTCCCCGAGAAACTCGCCTATTATCCCGTTGTCGATAATGGCTCCGTGATGCAGCATCACCGCACTGCTTACATTGAGATTCCTGAATATCCATATTCTGAGATTGGACGGCGGGGTAGTTATGCTGTCTTCATCCTGCCTGCAACTGGTATAATAATCATGGCCGGCGTTATTGACCACGCAGCGGGAGAAAAGTTTCCTGTCGGATGAAGAAGTAACCACACAGTCTACCCCTGTGGGAGAATTGCGGCCGAGGGTCGATGAGGATGCCGGGGAAAAGAGCAGATTGAACCCTATGCAGAATCCCCTGTCGTTCTTGAACACGATACGGTATCTGGGATTGGCACTGAAACTCTTGTTTACCTTGTAGTAGCCTTCATCATCAGTATAGCCGTGGGCGAATTTCACGAAGGAATTGCAGGACACCTTCACCCCGGCAACGCCGAAATCGTCATTCCCGAGTTTATCGTCAACTATGGAAATCCTGCCCTCGGGAGTATATTTTTCTTTCCCCCGCGTGTCCGGAGAAAGGAGGGCGGCATTTCCTGTCAGTTTGTAGGCTTCCCTTTCCACCTCGGCCCAGTCTATGCCGCCGGACTTGGTGTCCGCGTCATCGCTGTCATCCGGAATATAACATTCGGACAGGATTTCATGCCTGATTTCTTCGGGATATTCAGTCCCGACCGGCACCACCGTGTACTGCCAGGTGATATTGTCTTCCGGTATGGACGGGTCATGGTAGTAGTCCCCTTCCTTGACTATTTCATAGTTGACCGGATGATCGAGGAGCTCCAGCCCGGCGTTCTCAAGAGTTTGCATCTCACTCTCGTCTGCCGGAAGAAAACGCAGGTACAGATGTGTAGCTTGAACCACCACACGTTCAGCCTTCGTAGGATACACCGCATTCAGAGCCTTGGTCATATTCTCCACGGAATACGGGTCATCAAGCTTGCTGCCGAGTACTATCATATCGTGCGACAAGGAGGAATCCGAGACAGCAGAGGGCCCCGGGGCATTGAACAGGCTTCCGGTACAGGAAGCGGCAAGCAGCACCGCGCTCGCAATCAGAAAGAAGTTTTTCATAGCTCAAATATCGGTTTGCAGTTCAACGCAAATGTCGGAAGCGCGAAAAGATTTCCGCAAGAATAATCGTTTATTTTGGCTGCTTCCCGTCCCGGGACGGAAAATCCGCCTCTCACGCGGGTACAGGCACGAAAAAGGCGGCACCGCAAAGGAACCGCCAATAAGAAACCTTGATAAAAAACGTAAAATATCCCGGATTTTCAGAAATATTTTACCGTTCTGTTCTCAAGTGCGCCCAGCAGACTGTTGCCCAGACGGCTTACCCCGAGCCTGAAATACTCCTTATCCATCCAGTCCCGTCCGAGAATGTTCTCCACTATGCGGCAGTAATAAAGCGCGTCCTCTGCCGTGGAAATTCCGCCGGCGGCCTTGAATCCCACCTTGCGGCCGGTCCTGGCATTGAACAGGCGTATGCACTCGCACATTACGTAAGCCGCTTCAGGAGTGGCATTCACCTCAACCTTTCCGGTCGAAGTCTTGATAAAATCCGCACCGGCTTCCATGGCAAGGAACGAGGCCTCTGCAATGCGTTCGGGAGTCTTGAGAAGTCCGGTTTCGAGTATGACCTTGAGGACCACCTTCCGGCCCAACCTGGCCCCCTCTTCGTCAAGCGCTGCCCTGATGGCTGAAATTTCTTCGCTTGCAGCCTCATAATCTTCCGCAAGGAAGGAATTGAGGGCGAGGACAATATCTATTTCTTCCGCACCGTTTTGCACGGCGAGCCTGCACTCCTCGAGCTTGACCGAAAGGAAACTCTGCGATGAGGGGAAACAGCCGGCGACCGTAGTAACGTGCAGGGAACTGTCACTCCTCCCGGCAAGTACTGTCGCAGCGAAATTCGGATACACGCATACGGATGCGGGCAGAGGACAGCCGGGGAACTCGACGGGCACCCTGTTGGCCTTGTCCACAAGGGCGCTTACTGATTCCACCGTATCCGAAGAACTAAGGGTCGTCAGGTCCATTACGGAGAAGCAGAGCCTGAGTTTTTCCACATCGTCATCTGCATGGACGTTCTCCTTGACAGCCTTCAATCCGGCCGCTATCTCATCCGGGGACAGGGAATAGCCATATTTTTCTGAATACTTCATATTGTGTTTGTCTGATTAAAAATTATAGCCAAGAATTACAGGGCACGCTCTACGGACTGCATTTGCGGTCTCTCGACGTCCTCGGACACAGCAGGCCCCCTCCTCGTTCTCCGCAAAGGACTGCTGTCAACACTGGGAGCCGCCCCTCGCTTCAAGACATCAGCCATAATGATACTGTCCGCCTCATGCCTGAGACTGTCGGCTTCAGCCTTGACGAATATGCTGTCCAACGGGACTATGATAATCATACTGTCCGGAGCCGGTATCCACACTACCCCCCTCGCTTCCGACCATATCGTGTCTGACTGGAAGTCCGCAGGCACAAAGTACCTGTTCTTTTCGCTCATCTCGTTGTTCCGGGCCTCAAGCAGGTCGCTGTAGTATTTTGAAAGAGTGCGCAGTTTCTCTGTCACCGCCGTAGCTATCTCTGAAAACTTGTCGGGCTTGGCGGAATAATAGACCATGCTCTTGTCATAGTCCTCGAAGGTATAGCCGTACTTCTCGAAAACAGGGTCGAAGAAAAGTGTCGTATCCGCTCTTCTCCGTGCCTCGGAATTGTCCCTTATCCACTGGTCGGCGAGGAACATATCCACATAGATGTCCACCAACTTGCCCTCTGGTATGACCCTGGCCCTGCCGCAGCCCCCCGCAAGGAAGGCCGCAAGAGCGAAAAGCAGCACGATATGACCACGGAAACGCGACATTCCTTTACCTCAACTGTGCTCCGAATTCGGTCTGGAAAGCCTTGAGCAGCTTGTCCATAAGTCTTTCCGTATCCTGGTCGGTAAGAGTCCTGTCGTTGTCCTGAATCACGAAACTGAGGGCGTACTGCTTCTTCCCCGAAGGAATCTTGTCCCCGCGGTATACATCGAAGAGGCTGACTTTCTTCAGCAGTTTCTTGCCCTGCCTGAATGCAAGACTGCGCAGGTCGGCATACCTGACACCTTCATCAAGCAGGAGGGCCAGATCCCTGTGTACCTCCGGGAATTTGGGAAGTTCAGTGAATGCCACCTTGTCCCTCCTCACGAGCTCGAAGAGCAGCTGCCAGTTGATTTCCGCCGCAAATACCGGCTGTTTGATACCGAAAGTCCTGGCCAGGGAAGGATTGACCGTACCCATAACGGCAAGTTCCGCCCCTTCTCCTGCCCCGGGAAGCAAATATTTCATACCCTCAGAGAAAATATCCGAAGGTGCCGGCGCCGTATTGAGAATGGAAATATCCGAACCGTAACGCCTGATCAGCATCTCGAGATAGCCCTTGAGCTGGAAATAATCTCCGGCGACGGGTTCGAGCCTCCAGGACTTTTCGGGAGTTCCCGTAATCATCATCAGGAAGCACTGGTGTTCGTCATAACCCTCGAGCACGGTACCGTCCTTTTCCGGCAGTCTCGAATACACGCTGCCATACTCGAAAATCTTCATGGCGGAGGCCTGACGGTTCAAGTTGTATGCGATAACCTCAAGTCCTCCGGGAATCAGGCTCTGGCGCATCACATTCAGGTCCTTGCTCAGAGGATTGACTATATGGACGCAGCGGTCAGCGGGAAAAGCGCTCAGATTGTCGTAGTAGGCGGCTTTGGTCAGTGAGTTGTTCATTATCTCCACGAAGCCGTTTGCCGAGAGGAAGTTGGAAATGCTGTTCCTCACCGCCTCGGGTTCCGGCCTCGGCGTGGCGTTCACCGACATCTTCATGTGCCTGGGCAGTCCTATGTTGTTGTAGCCGTAGATTCTGAGTATCTCCTCGACCACGTCGCATTCGCGGGTGACGTCCACCATATACGAGGGAGCTTCCACTACCGCACCGCCGGGCCTTTTCTCCACGAACCTGTAGTTCAGCCAGGTGAGTATATTCTCTATTGTCCCGTGGCCCAACGCCTGGCCCGCGAATCTCTCGATTCTGTCGTAATCAAGTTCTATTCTGTGCGGCTCGACGGGTACGGGATAAGACTCCTTTATTCCGCCCTCGATATAACCTCCGGCGCACTCGAGTATGAGATTGGCGGCACGTTTCAGGGCGTAGATTGCTATTCCCGGGTCAGCTCCGCGCTCGTACCTGAACGAAGCGTCGGTCTGCAGGCCATGGGTCTTTGAAGTACGGCGTATCGAAGCCGGGTCGAAATATGCGCTCTCGATGAACACGGAAGTGGTGCTGTCCGACACTCCGCTGTCCTCTCCACCGAACACACCGGCAATGCACATGGGCCCGTTCGCATTGGCAATCACCACGTCCTTGTCGCTGAGTTTCCTTTCCACCCCGTCAAGTGTGCGTATAAGCTCCCCTTCAGCGGCCTTGCGGACTATGACCTTTCCCCCGTCCACCTTGTCGGCATCGAAGGTATGCAGGGGCTGTCCGAGTTCGAAAAGCACGAAATTGGAAATATCCACTATGTTGCTTATCGGTCTGAGCCCTATGGCGGTCAGTCTGTCCTGCAGCCATTTGGGCGAAGGCCCCGTCTTGACGTCCCTCAGGGTAATTCCGGTATATCTCGGAGCGCCTTCATGGTCAACAACCTCAATGTCAAGTCCTTCTCCTTCCCCCTCGCTGAACGATTCCACGGAGGGAAGCCCGAGTTCGCAGTCTATGCCATTGTGCTTGAGATAGGCGTACAGGTCACGGGCCACTCCCCAATGCGAAGCCGCATCCACCCTGTTGGCGGTAATCTCGTACTCTATGACAGTCTCCGTTTCGAGATGCAGGTAATCCCTGGCCGGGGTTCCGGGCACTGCATCCTCCGGCAGCACCATTATTCCCTCGTGGCCTTCGCCCAAGCCCAATTCATCCTCGGCGCAAATCATTCCGAAAGACTCCACCCCGCGTATCTTAGACTTCTTTATCTTGAAGTCGCCCGGGAGCACGGTGCCAATCCTCGCAAAGAACACCTTCTGCCCGGCAGCCACGTTGGGTGCCCCGCATACGACCGTGAGGGGTTCTGCGCCTCCGTCATTCACCTTCGTTATATGCAGATGGTCCGAATTGGGATGTTCCTCACATTCCAGCACCTCGGCCACCACCACACCCTCGAGACCTCCGGGTATTTTCTCCTGCTGTTCAACCCCGTCCACCTCAATTCCTATCGAAGTCATCGCCCCGGCAATCTGCTCCGCAGAGAGATTGCAGTTCAGGTAATCCTTTAGCCAGTTATAACTAAGTTTCATATTCCTTTATGATTTTCTATTTCAGAGCCTCGGCAGAGAAGAGACTCTCCACAAATTCAGTCTTGTCGAAGGGCTTCAAGTCCCCCATTTTTTCGCCTGTACCTATGAACTTCACCGGTATATGAAAGCGGTCCGACACTCCCACCACTACCCCGCCCTTGGCGGTACCGTCGAGTTTGGTCACGGTGAGGGAGCTGATGTCAGTCGCCTTGGAGAACTCCTGGGCCTGCTGGAAGGCATTCTGGCCCGTAGACGCATCCAGAATCAGCATCACATCGTGCGGCCCGTCCGGAACCACCTTACGCACCACATTGCGGATCTTGGTAAGTTCGTTCATCAGGTCTACCCTGTTGTGAAGGCGGCCGGCTGTATCGATTATCGCCACGTCCGCGCCCCTTGCGACCGCCGCCTTGACCGTGTCATACGCCACGGAAGCCGGGTCCGAGCCCATCGACTGCTTCACTATGTCGGCCCCGGAGCGCTCGGCCCAGATGTCGAGCTGGTTCACCGCCGCAGCCCTGAACGTATCGGCCGCGCCGAGTATCACCTTCTTGTTCTGACAGCCCAACATATACGCAAGTTTCCCTATGGTGGTGGTCTTCCCGACCCCGTTCACTCCCACCACAAGAATCACGTAAGGCTTTTTGGAAAAGTCGAAGGCTTCAGGGCAATCATCAATCAGCAGGCTTATTTCCTCACGGAGCAGCCCCACCATCTCGTCGAAAGACATGTACTTGTCCTTCGCCACTCGGTCTTCCAAATTGTCGATAATCTTGAGAGTCGTGTCCACTCCCATATCCGACTCGATCAGAGCCTCCTCAATGGCATCGAGAGTATCGTCGTCAACTCTGGACTTGCCCATTACGGCTCTGGAAATTCTCTGAAAGAAACTGATTGCCATATTCGGCAAAGATACAAATTTATAGCTTATCAACAGCAAAAAAGGAGGCCCGCCCATGAGACGAACCTCCCTTGAAATTCCATATCGTAAGGATTACTTCTTTGCGGTGAAGAAATCCTTTGCCCTCTCGGCCTCTACGAGCTGCTCTGAGAAGACATAAGCGCCTGTCTTGGGTGACTTCTCCATACGGATGCACTTCACCATGCTTTTCGCACCAGCCTTGGCTGCGAAGGTTGCAACTGCTTTCTTTGCCATACTTCAGACTCTTTTATTTGATTTCACGATGCACGGTCACCTTCTTGAGATAAGGGTTATATTTCTTGCGCTCAAGACGATCCGGCGTGTTCTTCTTGTTCTTGGTCGTGATATAGCGGGACATTCCGGGTACTCCGCTCGTCTTCTGCTCCGTACACTCGAGGATGACCTGCACCCTGTTTCCTTTTGTTTTCTTTGCCATATTCCTAAAAATTAAACAAGGTTGATCAATCCTTTCTTACGGGCATCGCGAAGAGTGGCCTCGAGACCGTTCTTCTCGATAATCCTCATGCCCTTGCATGAAACTTTCAGAGTGACGTACCTCTGCTCCTCCTCGCTCCAGAAACGCTTGTTCTTGAGATTGAGGGAGAAATCACGCTTGGTGCGCAGTTTTGAATGGGCCACATTGTTGCCCTTCATTCTCTTTCTTCCTGTTACTTGACAAACTTTTGCCATATCGTTAATTCTTTTATTTTCTACGCAATGGGTTGCAAATATCGTTTATAAATTTATGATTTCCAAATCGTAGACTATACAAATTTCAGAAATCTGTCCCATCTGATCTTCGTGGAAGACCTGCCGCTTTTGTCCGTCGAGAGCCACACTACTACCGGTCTCCCGACTATGTGATCCTCGGGCACGAAGCCCCAGTATCTCGAATCGAGGGAGTTGTGGCGGTTGTCTCCCATCATGAAGTAATAATCCTGCTTGAAAGTGTACTCTCCCGTGGCAATGGCCTCCTTCAGGTCGGACTTCTCGTACACCGAGATTATCCTCTCGTACAGGGGAAGATTCTCTTCCGTGAGCTTCACAGTCGCGCCTTTGGCGGGAATCCAGAGCGGTCCGAAGTAGTCCCTCGTCCATCCGTTGCCGTTGAACGGGAATATTTCCACGCCCGAATCTCCGTACTGGCCTCTGTCGAGATAATCCGTGATGCTTTCCACTCCGGGGAGGGCAGCCAAGTTCTCACGTTCCTCAGCCGTCAGCAGGACTACAGGATAGCCGGGGAGTGTGGGGTCATACCTCATGGTATTGGGGTCCAGCCCTATCCCCTCCAGGGTCTTGGAATTGATTCTCTGGCCGTTGGTGCGCACGCAATAGGAGAACTCTATGCCGGGATATACCTCCTGCTTCTCTCCGTTAATCCATACCAGGCCGTCCCTGACTTCGAGAGTGTCCCCCGGAAGAGCGACACAACGCTTCACGTAGTGGTCCTTCTTGTCCGCCGGCCTCACCACGATTTCCCCCATCTTCCGCACAGTCTCCCGGCCATAATAGCGTACAAGCGCATAATAGTCTTCCGCGGGGGCCGACCTCAGCACGGTATCGCCGTGGGGAAAGCCGAAGACCACGCAATCACCTCTTTCTACCTTTCGGAAACCCTTGAGCCTGCGACTCTTTCCGCGAATCAGAGTAGAATAGGACTCTTTCCCGAAAATCGTATTGTGCGTAAAGGGTATGGTCAGCGGAGTCTCTGGCATACGGGGGCCGTAAGTGAGTTTGCTTACGAACAGATGGTCACCCGTCATGAGAGTCTTCTCCATGGACGAGGTGGGAATCTTGAAAGCCTGGAACAGGAAAATATTGATGAGAGGGACAACGATTACCACGAAGATTATCGTGTCAAGCCAGTCGTTGGCAACACTGCGCTTCTCTCCGGGCTTGTATCTCTTCTTCCAAAAGTTCCAGTGGACCTTCCTGGTGATGTAGACATCGAATATGACGATGAGTCCGAGCAGCCACCAGTAGTTTCCCAACCAGATTACCCACGCCAAATAGAGCAAAGCCCAGAAAACGAACTTTGTCCATCTGTTGCGGAAAAAACTCTTCAGGTCCACTCCGTAAAAGCTACTTTACAGAGTTCAAAATCGCTTCGAAAGCCTGGGGATTGTTCATCGCGAGGTCGGCGAGCACCTTGCGGTTCAGACCGATGTTCTTCGCGCTGAGCTTGCCCATGAACTGGGAGTAAGACATTCCGTACTGGCGTGCTGCGGCATTGATTCTCTGGATCCAGAGAGCACGGAAGTTACGTTTCTTTGCACGACGGTCACGGTAAGCGTAGGTAAGACCTTTCTCGTAGGTGTTCTTCGCTACTGTCCAGACGTTCTTCCTTGCAAGGAAGTTACCGCGGGTTCTTTTGAGAATCTTCTTGCGGCGTGCCCTTGAGGCAACTGAATTGACTGATCTAGGCATAATTCAAACTTTTAGCTAACCAACATTTCCTTTACCCTGGGCGCATCCACCTTCTCTACGAGGGCGAAGTGGTCCAGATTTCTCTTTTGTTTTTTGGTTTTCTTGGTGAGGATGTGGCTGTGGTAAGCGTGCTTCCTCTTGATTTTTCCCGAACCGGTAAGCGCGAAGCGCTTTTTAGCACCGGATTTGGTCTTAAGTTTTGCCATTTGACTTTAAATAATAAGGTTAATATAATCCGACCCCTACTTTTTCTTGTTCGGGGCTAACATCATTATCATTCTCTTCCCTTCGAGAACGGGCATATTCTCGGGATGCCCGAACTCCTCGAGTTCCATCGCAAACCTCAGGAGCTGCTTCTCTCCCTGGTCCTTGAACATAATGGAACGTCCGCGGAAGAATATCGAGGCCTTCACCTTGGAACCTTCCTGAAGGAAGCCCTTTGCGTGCTTCAGCTTGAACTGGAAATCATGCTCGTCGGTGTTCGGCCCGAAACGGATTTCCTTTATCACCACCTTCGCGGCATTGGACTTCATCTCCTTTGCCTTCTTCTTCTTCTGGTAGAGATACTTCTGGTAATCCAGTATCCTGCATACGGGAGGGTCCGCACTGGCACTGATTTCTACCAGATCGAGCTCGAGTTCGTCGGCAAGCTGCATTGCCCTGGAGATAGGATATACCCCGGGTTCGGGAATATTGTCCCCAACGAGTCTCACCTGCTGGGCAGTGATCTGCTCGTTAATGTTGTGCTCGTTCTCTCCCCGCTTCTGCGGCAGACGGGGATCGGGTCTTCTGTTGCCCGGCTTGAAGCCTGATGGCTTCGGTCTGTAAGGTCCTGCTATGGCTTGGTCCTCCTAATTCTTTAATTCATCGGCTATTGCCGACTTGATATATTCCACAAACTTATCCAGGTCCAAACTGCCCCGGTCTGTTCCCTCGTGCCTTACCGATACTGAATTCGCCCCGACTTCCTTTTCGCCGACTATAGCCAGCACAGGAACCCTCAAAAGCGCAACGTCACGTATCCTCTTGCCGAGAGTCTCATTGCGGGAGTCTACGGAAGCGCGAATTTCGGAATTTTTAAGCAATTCGCAAACTTTTTCAGCATAATCAGCGTATTTTTCACTGACTGGCAATATCTTAACCTGATCCGGAGCGAGCCACAGGGGCAGGTGACCGGCAGTATGTTCGAGCACCACGGCCGTGAACCTCTCGATTGAGCCGAAAGGTGCCCTGTGTATCATCACGGGACGCTGCTTGCTTCCGTCCGGCCCTACATATTCGAGGTCGAAACGCTCCGGCAGATTATAGTCCACCTGTATGGTACCGAGCTGCCAGCGCCGGCCTATGGCATCCTTCACCATAAAATCGAGCTTGGGTCCGTAGAAGGCAGCCTCTCCTGTCTCCACCACGGTCTTCAGGCCCTTGTTTGCCGCAGCATCGATAATGGCCTTCTCCGCCTTCTCCCAATTCTCGTCGGAGCCTATGTATTTCTGCTTGTCAGCGGGGTCGCGCAGCGAAATCTGCACCATGAACTCGCCCATGTTCAGCGTCTTGAACACGTAGAGTATAAGGTCTATCACCTTCTCGAACTCCTCCTGGAGCTGGTCGGGACGGCAGAACAGATGCGCATCGTCCTGGGTGAAGCCGCGCACTCTCGTAAGCCCGTGCAACTCACCGCTCTGTTCATAGCGGTACACGGTTCCGAACTCCGCAAACCTCAGGGGAAGGTCCCTGTAGGAATGGGGGGAACTGCGGTAGATTTCACAGTGGTGAGGGCAGTTCATGGGCTTGAGCATATATTCCTCCCCCTCCTGGGGCGTATGTATGGGCTGGAACGAATCCTTGCCGTACTTTGCATAGTGGCCGGAAGTTACGTAAAGCTCCTTGCCGCCTATGTGCGGGGAAACCACGGGCAGATACCCGACTTCGGTCTGCTTCCTGCGCAGGAAATTCTCGAGTACATTACGCATCACGGCTCCGCGGGGCAGCCAGAGGGGAAGGCCCTGCCCTACCCTGTTGGAGAAGGTGAACAGTTCCATCTCCTTGCCCAACTTGCGGTGATCCCTTTTCTTGGCCTCCTCGACCATCTTCAGATACTCGTCGAGCATACTTTTCTTGGGGAAGGTCACGCCGTAGATACGGGTGAGCTGGTTGCGGCTCTGGTCGCCCTTCCAGTATGCTCCGGCAATCGCGGTCAGCTTGATGGCCTTTATGTCGTCCACGTGCTTGACATGGGGCCCGCGGCAGAGGTCGGTGAAGTTTCCGTTGGTATAGAAAGTTATGGTGCCGTCTTCGAGCTCGTCAATCAATTCGCATTTGTACTGGTCGCCCTTCTCGCTGAAATACTTGAGGGCGTCAGCCTTGGACACATGCCTGCACTCGAAGGTCTCTTTGGTCTTGGAGAGTTCCTTCATCCTGTCCTCTACGGCCTTCAGGTCTGACTCGGAAATCTGCCTTCCCCCAAGGTCCACGTCATAGTAAAAACCAGTTTCCACAGCCGGTCCGACACCGAACTTCACCCCCGGATACAGCGATTCGAGAGCTTCGGCCATGAGGTGGGCGGACGAATGCCAGAATATTTCCTTCGCCGAATCGTCTTCCCAGGGACGTATCGTGCCGTCGGTAAATGCAATAGTCAACATATCAGTTAATATCTTATATCCACTTGTTCAGACTGGCAAAGATAGAAATTATTTCACAACTTGGCTTGTGCTTTTTTACTATCTTTGTCGCGTTATGCCTGAAAAGAGTCCAATGTTCAACAGTGCGGCCAGGGCCGGCCTCATTCTCGGAGGAATCTCTATCCTGAGTTCTCTCGTCAACTGGGCTGCCGCCAAGGCTGAGTGGCTGCCCGCAATGCTCCTGTCACTCCTCGCCTTATTTGTCTGGGTTGCCAAGTTCCTGCTCTGTATCCATGCAATGCGCCGCTGCATGCTGAAATACTCCGCAGCCAACCCCGAAGCCGACAACAGACAGGTGTTCCGTTTCGGAATGCTCTCGGCCCTGCTGTCCGCCCTCGTATATTCGGCGTACAGTATGGCATACCTGATGTACATAGACCCGGGCCAGATAGAGATGGCTGCGGACCTGATACGGCAGATGGGCATGATGGACAGCGCAAGTCTCGAACTCCTCGAGCAGATGCTTCCAGTGATGCCGACCTACACCTTCTTCGTCAATCTGATATACTGCTTCCTCTACGGCACCGTGCTCGCGGCCATATTCTCAAGGTCTATCCCGCCGCGCAACCCTTTCGCGGACAGAAGCAATATGAACAGCCTGTAACAAATGGACATCTCCATAGTCATACCCGCATACAACGAAAGGGAATCCCTCCCCGAGCTCGTGTCCTGGATAGACAGGGTCATGGCCGGGAACGGCTACAGCTACGAGATTATCATAGTTGACGACGGCAGCACTGACGGCAGCTGGCAGACTGTACGGCAACTCACGGAAGGCCGGGAAGACCTGCACGGGATATGCTTCAGAAGGAACTACGGCAAGTCGGCCGCCCTGTACTGCGGGTTCGCAAAGGCCGAGGGCGACGTGGTTTTCACCATGGATGCCGACCTCCAGGACTCTCCCGACGAAATCCCCGCCATGTACCGCATGATAGTCGATGAAGCTTATGACCTCGTCTCAGGCTGGAAACGCCACCGCAAGGACAACGCCTTGACCAAGAACCTCCCCTCCAAACTTTACAACGCCACCGCCAGGCTAATCACGGGGGTCAGACTCCACGACATGAACTGCGGACTCAAGGCCTACCGCAACGAGGTTGTAAAGAACATCGAGGTCTACGGAGAAATGCACAGGTACATCCCCTATCTGGCCAAGAACGCCGGATTCACCCGCATAGGCGAGAAGGAGGTACACCACCGGAAGCGCAAGTTCGGAAAAAGCAAGTTCGGTATGGAACGTTTCATAAACGGTTTCCTTGACCTGCAGACCCTGTGGTTTCTAAGCATATTCGGCAAGCGGCCCATGCACTTCTTCGGCTACAGTGGCCTGTTTATGTTCCTTGTAGGCTTCATAATGGTTGTCTGGATAATCATAGATAAACTCCTGAGCCAGTCGCATGGAGAAGCGTTCAGGCCGGTAACCGACCAGCCCCTGTTCTATCTCGCCCTGATTGCCGTGGTGATAGGCGTGCTGCTTTTCCTCGCCGGTTTCATCTGCGAAATGATTTCACGAAACTCTGCCGACAGGAACAGATACAATATCAAGGATGAATTTTGAAGATTTCCTGATTAAGGAGAACATATTTTAAAAATTTTGTTTACCTTTGCAATCCCAAAACGGGAATCGGGATGTGGCGCAGTTGGCTAGCGCACCACGTTAGGGACGTGGGGGTCGTCTGTTCGAGTCAGATCATCCCGACAAAAGAGAGAAGATGGCGTCGAGACTGTCTTCTCTCTTTTCTGTTTCTGCCGCAAAAATTGTGGCGGTGTTGACAAAATGGTATAATTGACAAAAACGGAGTACCGGCATTTTGAGGCATTTTGAGGCATTTTGAGACCTCATTTCGCAACTGCGGCCAATTATTATTTCGAGAGGGCTCTCCCTTGGTGAGTTTTTGACCGTTTGCATAATAGTTTTGTATTTTGGAGACGCGAAGAAACTGACTCATTGATAGTGAATTGTTTTCTTGCTATATTTGCCCTGTCTGTCTCTACAGGAAAGGAGACATGAATTATAGCGTAAGGAAACACAGAACGAATTTTAATATGCGGGGGGAAATTCTTTTATTTCAGCATATTGGGCTAACAATTCCGCTTCATCGGGGTTCTTTTCCGATGACTTCTTTGCTTATCCGTTAAAACATAAACTGCTTCAGCCGTTCCCAAGTCTACCGAAGGGACGGCAAGCCGGTCGCACGCATGCGCGACATACGGTTTTGGCAGCACTACAGTCTTAAGATACACCACAGTAATCAAGTATAGCTACCAAATTTAACAACCATGAAAACCACAAATTATTTCACAGCAATCGCCCTTGCGGCAGCGCTTCTGTTCTACGCCTGCAACAAGACGGAACCCGAGAATACTGACGATAACACCGATCCGGACCAGACGGAGGATGTCAACGACGATCCAAACCAGACTGAAGAGTTTCAAAGCACAGCCATTGTTTTCACTGCCAGCGTCGATGGCGGCTGGGAGGGAGTCAACTCCGTAGCTGTTATGATAGGCGATACGGTGAAGGAATACAGCGTATCTGTCAGCGATGCCGACAACACGAGCGCCACACTAAGTTCGGACAACCCGCACTATTGGACCAGTAGCGAAGACATCCGCGTCACGGCCTGGTGGCCCTATTCCGAGGGCGAAACGACCCCGCCGGTGGTGAATGCTGACCAGAGTACGCAGGATAACTTTGCGGCCAGCGACTTAATCTCTGCCGAGGATCAGACTGTAACCTACGACAATCCCACCCTCACTTTCACCAAGCGCACAGCGCGTGTGACCGTCATTCTGACGGATTATATCGATGGGCTGCAATCCGTGAAGCTGACGAACCTTTCCACCGAGAACGGCAACCCGGCCGAGATCATCCCGTATGAGTATGACAAGGAAAACTTGATTTACGTTGCTCACCTTGCCCCGCAGACGGTGGCTCAGGGTACGGCACTCATCACTTATGAATTCAATAATGATGTGACTTTCGCCAATGAGATGTCGGACGATGCCGAATGGAAGGCTGGCGAGGAATATACCTACACCTTTTCCCTCATCGAGGCAGCCCCGGACTACATTTATAACGAATCAACCAACACCTACACGGTCTACAAAGCCGGCGGCCTGTTGGCATGGAACGAAGCCGTGCAGAGCAACCTCTCGCTGAACTGCACCCTTGCCTTCGACATCGACCTGACAGGCATTGACTACGAATGGTTGTTGGTAGGCAACATTAGCAACCAATACACCGGCACCTTCGAGGGCGGTGGCCATACCATTACAGGGCTGACCGTCAACAGAAGTTCGTCAAGCTGTGCGGGGCTGATTAGCTACCTCGGCTCCGAGGGCAGGGTGCAGGTTTTGACGTTGGAGAATATGAATATAACCGGCTATAACTATGTCGGAGGCGTAGTGGGTTACAACAATGGCACTGTGCTCTCCTGCAGCGTCTCGGGCAGTGTCACCGGCTCCACCTCCAATGTTGGTGGCGTAGTGGGTTACAACAACAGCGGCACCGTGACCGCCTGTAACTCCTCGAGCAGCGTCACCGGCTCCGACTTCGCTATCGGCGGCGTGGTGGGTTACAACAACAGCGGCACCGTGACCGCCTGCACTTCCTCGGGCTATGTCTCCAGCTCCGGCATCCATATCGGAGGCGTGGTGGGAATCAACTACTATGGCACTGTGATCGCCTGCTACCATGCCTCGGGCATCGTATCCGGCACTGGTTCCTATGTCGGCGGTGTAGTGGGAAACAACAACAGCGGCAACGTGATTGCCTGCTTCCATGCCTCGGGCAGCCTTTCCGGCAGCTCCTATGTCGGTAGCGTGGCGGGATGCAACTACAACAACGGCACCGTGACCGGCTGCTATTGGAGCGACTATGATGGCGATAGTATCGGCGAGAATTACGGTGGCACCGTCCAAACCACGAAGGTGGACGGCTCGGACGTTACCTGGGCGTATGATGCCGTTGAGGGCATGAACAGTGCCCTCCAATCGAGATCGAGCGACTGGCGG